>JAFVRI010000026.1 GCA_017504335.1 Clostridia bacterium | reverse complement strand
GTCCTATCCTTTACCTTGAAAATCTATACGGACAGAAAGGACGGCGCGAAAACGGCGCGTCGGGATAAAATATGAGCAATTTAAGCAGAAGAGAAGCCAGAGAAATTCTATTGACCCTGCTCTTTGAGAGCGAGTTTCGTACCGATGAGGATTATCGGGAGATTTATGCCACCTCGGCAGAGGAGCGTCTGATCCCGGAGGATTCCTACATTAAGGATGCGTACTACAAAATTTTCGAAAACCGTGAGATGATCGATGATGTGATTGGAAAGCACGCGAAGGGCTGGAAAACCTCCCGCCTTTCCAAGATTTCCCGTTCGGTTCTGCGGCTGGGTGTTTATGAAATGCTCTACGGGGAGGAGATCCCCTTCAGCGTAACCATCAATGAGGCGGTGGAGCTGACCAAGAAATTTGACGAGCCCCGTGCCCGTTCCTTCGTCAACGGTGTTCTGAATGCCGTAAAGGACGAGCTGGTTGCCGAGGGTAAGCAAAAGCAATGACCGATTGTTACGTTGGCTTTGATACCAGCAATTATACCACCTCAATTGCCGTATGTGACCGAGAGGGACGGGTGATTGCCAATCTGAAAAAGCCGCTTCCCGTGAAGGCGGGACAAAAGGGATTGCGTCAGTCCGATGCGGTATTTGAGCATGTGCGCAATCTTCCTCTGCTTTTGGAGGAGCTTCGCCTTCTTCTTCGCGACGGAACTTACCGCCCCTTGGCGGTGGGAGTTTCTGCTACTCCGAGAGACGCGGAGGGATCCTATATGCCCTGCTTTCTTTCGGGAATTTCGGCGGCATCCGCGTTTGCGACCGCCAACGATCTGCCCCTTCTTCGCTTCTCCCATCAGAACGGACACGTGATGGCAGCGCTCTAGTCCTCGGGAAGAGAAGCGCTGGCGAGGGATTCCTTCCTTGCCTTTCATGTATCGGGAGGAACCACAGAACTGCTTCTTTGCCGTCCGAAGGGTGCGTCCTTCCAAGTGGAGCTTGTGGGGGAAACCGATGATATCAACGGAGGACAGGCAATTGACCGCGTAGGTGTTGCCATGGGTCTGTCCTTTCCTTGCGGAAAAGAGCTGGAGACCTTGGCAAGCGCATACCAAGGAAGGATTCAGAAGCATCCGATTACCGTCCGTGATTGCCGATGCAGCCTGTCGGGGGTGGAAAATATCGCCCTTCGGATGCTCTCCGAGGGAAAGCCCCACGAGGAGGTGGCGGCATTTGTCTTTGACTTTATCTGTCGGACCTTGCTGGAAATGGGAAAGCAAGCCATTGCGAAATACGGAGAGATGCCGATTTTGTTTGCGGGAGGTGTCATGTCCAACCGCTGGATGAGAGAAAGACTGTCGCGGCAGTTTGATGCCGCTTTTTCGGAGCCGGCATTTTCGGCAGACAATGCCGCGGGAATTGCTCTTCTTTGCAGGAGAGCCCATCGTTTTGAGGAGGACGCATGAATCAAGCACAAGCCTTGACGGTGACCGATGTCAACCGCTATATCAAAGCCCTTCTCGGTGCGGACGAGGTGCTTTCCGCGATTGCCATTCGGGGAGAGATCTCCAACTTTAAGCCCCATCCCAGCGGTCATATGTATTTTACCCTGAAGGATCAGAACGCGGAGATCGCCGCAGTTATGTTTCGAGGAGATGCTTCTCGGATGAATTTCCGTCCCGCCAACGGAATGCGCGTGGTGGTATACGGAAATATTGACGTTTATGAAAAGAGCGGCCGTTATCAGGTCTATGTCCGTACCATGCTGGCAGACGGCGTGGGCGCTCTTTACATGGAGCTGGAGCGACTGAAGAAAAAATTAGAGGCAGAGGGACTGTTTGATGAATCAAGAAAAAAGCCCCTGCCTCCGTATCCCACGAAGATCGGTGTGATCACCGCCTCCTCGGGAGCGGCTTTGCGGGATATTCTGAATATTACGGGACGGCGTTATCCCACTGCGGAGATCCTGATCTGTCCCGCCCTTGTGCAGGGAGGGGAAGCACCCGCATCTCTATGTGCGGGACTGGAGCTTCTGAACGCGTACGGAGAATGTGATGTGATTATCCTCGGACGGGGAGGCGGATCCATCGAGGATCTGTGGGCGTTCAATGACGAGCAGGTTGCCCGTGCGGTAGCCGCCTCGCGAATCCCCGTGATCTCGGCGGTGGGACACGAGACCGATTTTACCCTGTGCGATTTTGTGGCGGATCGCCGCGCGCCTACGCCCTCCGCGGCAGCGGAGCTTGCGGTTCCCGACCGACGGGCGCTGTACGGCTATACACAGGAAAAGGACCAGCAGATGCGCATGCGCATGTGCGCGCGTTTGGAGCAAGCTGCCCAAACGGTAACGCGATATGAAAAAAGCCTTGCGCTTCTGTCTCCCATGGGAAAGCTTTCCCGTATGGAAGAAAAGCTCCGACATGAAGAGGAGCTGTTGGATCGCAACATGACGCGGATCCTTGAGGGGGAGCGGGCAACGCTTGCCACCTCGTTGGAACGCTTAAATGCACTGAATCCCTTGGCGGTTTTGGAACGGGGTTATGCGGCTGTCAAAAATGAAGAAGGAAACGTGATCTCCCGTGTTTCCGATCTTGCCGAGGACGAGACCGTCACGCTTCTGATGCACGACGGTACGGCTAAGGCAAAGATCCTATCGAAAAACAGAAAGAATGAGGGTGAATATCATGCCTGAACACAATAAAAAAGAAGAATCCATGAAGCTTGCCGAG
>JAFVRI010000177.1 GCA_017504335.1 Clostridia bacterium | reverse complement strand
AGTCATTGCCTCTCTCCTTTGCGTGTTTGCCGTCATCGAATACGGCGGAGGCGCTCCTTGGATGGTGTTCGCCACCACCTCTCTTCTCTCTCTGCTGCTGTTGTCTCACAACAGAGCCCCCGCAATGATGTATCTTTTGTTCTTCGGCTACTATCCCATCATCAAGGAAAAGCTGGAGAAAAAGCCCCGTCTTGTGGCATGGATCCTGAAGGAAGTGATCTTTAACGTGGCTTTGATCGTTCTTCTTTTGCTGACCCACCTGTTCCTGTTCCCCGCCGCTACGCTGGGAAGCATGCTCTACTATTACGTATTCCTCGCGCTTGCCGCCGAGGTGATCTTCCCTGTTTATGATGTGGCGCTGACCCGTCTGATCACCCTTTATCTCTTCCGTTTGAGAAAGAGATTTCGTATCAAATAACCTTTTTCACGGACGGCTTCTCCCGTCCGTGAAATTTTTCCATAAAAAAACAAAAAAGCCCTTGATTTTTTTGGGAATATATATTACAATAGATAGTACAAATCCGTTAAAATTTTAACCATGAGAGGTATAGAAACATGAAAAATTTCAGAAGAATCGGTATTCTCACCTCGGGAGGAGACGCTCCCGGAATGAACGCCGCAGTACGTGCCATCGCCAGAAAGGCAAGAAAGCAGGGTGTTGAGGCTGTCGGTATCATCGGCGGTTATGCGGGACTGATCAACGAAAAGCTGATCAATCTGACCTCCGGAGCCGTTTCTAACGTCATCACCAAGGGAGGAACCTTCCTGTATTCCGACCGTTGCCTTGAGTTCAAGACCGAGGAGGGTATGGCAAAGGCAATCGAAACCTGTAAGAAAAACAACATTGATGCCATCATCGCCATCGGCGGAGACGGAACCTTCCGCGGTGCCACCGATCTGGCTGTTCACGGCATTCCCACCATCGGTGTAACCGGAACCATTGACAATGACATTACCGCGACCGACTACACGGTTGGCTTTGATACGGCGATGAATACCGTTGTGGAGATTCTGGACAAGCTCCGCGACACCTGTGAGTCCCATGCTCGCTGTAATGTGGTCGAGGTTATGGGTCGCGACTGCGGACAAATCGCCCTGAAGGCAGGTATTGCCGCAGGCGCTATGGCAGTTGCTATTCCCGAAATGCCCTTTAACGAGGAAGAAACCATCGAGCGCATCAAGTCCGCAAAGCTGAAGGCAAAGAGAGGTATGCTGATCGTCGTTAGCGAGGGTGTGTTTGGCACCGACGAGAACGGCAACAAGGTTCCCTACGGTGAGCTTCTGCAGAAGAAGATCGAAAAGGAGACCGGCATTGAAACCAAGTTTGCGCGTCTGGCACACATCGTCCGCGGCGGTACTCCCACCCTGCGTGACCGTCTGACCGCGTCCCAGATGGGTATCAAGGCGATCGACCTGATCCTGGAGGGCAAGAGCAATCTGGTCGTCATTGAAGAGGACGGAAAGATCACCAGCATGGATATTCTGTTCGCTCTGACCGCAGACCGTATGTACAAAAACAAGCTCAAGGAGGGAGACTTAGACAAGTTCACCCCCGAGCAGATTGAGGAAATGAAGGCGCTCTGCGAAAAGCGCCGCGCCGAGATTGCGGAGCTGTACGACATCATCAACGATATCGCGCTGTAAAAAGCAAAAAAGAGAAGCCGCCTTCGGACGGCTTCTCTTTTTTTGTGATTTCTTCCCTGTGTGTATCCTTTCTTTCGAGTATATCCCATACCCCGCCGTTTTGTATGGAATAAACCCTCGCTTTCTCCTTGAGTGAAACCTTCCAAGCGGTTGATGGAGAGCGCGTAACCTATGGGAAAGCAATCGCAATGCGGTGAAAATAAACCGAACGCACCGCAACTTTCCACAAAAACCGACACTCTTCTCTTTTTTCCTCCGCTGTTTTCCACAAAAATAGGCAAAAACGGGGGATTTCCAAAAAAATTTTCCAAAAACACTTTACAAGTTATTTCATTTATGTTATAATAACTACACATGTCATTAGCTCGGACCTCGGATCAAAGGCCGAAAATCGGCACTTCACCCACCGAAGCCTGTGTTAATGATAAATTTAATTGCATTTTTGCAGAAAGGTGAAACTAAAAATGCTGAAAGACGAAAAGCAGGCAATTATCGAGCAGTACGCTACCCACGAGGGCGACACGGGTTCTCCCGAGGTTCAGATCGCACTTCTGACTTACAGAATCAACAATCTGACCGAGCACCTGAAGTCCAATCACAAGGACCATCACAGCCGTCGCGGCCTTCTTAAGATGGTTGGTCACAGAAGAAATCTTCTGGGCTACCTGCAGAAGACCGATATCGAGCGTTACCGCGCAATTATCGAGAAGCTGAATCTCAGAAAGTAATTGCAATAGTTGTCGGAGTGAAGAGTGGAGCGAAAGCTCGACTCCTCACTCCTTACTCTTATCTTACCCCTTTTTTCAACTTTTTTGAAGATTTCTCACATCGTTTTAGCAGTTAACCGTGTGCCTCCCCAAGGCGGGAAGACATACTGTTAAGTGCTAAATCCTGTGAGAATCAAATATATTTTTGGAGGTTTATACCATGTCACAGTCCATTAGCACACCTATGGAATTTAAGAACTACAAGGTGTTCCGTTACACCTTCGCAGGCAGACCCCTTGTGATCGAGACCGGCAAAATGGCAGGCCTTGCCAACGGTTCGGTTCTGATCCGTTACGGTGACACCGTTCTGCTCTGCTGTGCCACCGCATCCGCAAAGCCCAGAGACGGCATTGATTTCCTGCCTCTCTCGGTTGACTACGATGAGAGAATGTACGCTGCGGGCAAGATCCCCGGCGGCTATCTGAAGAGAGAGGGCAAGCCCTCCGAGAAGGCCGTCCTGACCTCCCGTGTCATCGACCGTCCGATCCGTCCCCTCTTCCCGAAGGATCTGCGCAACGACGTTGCTCTGACCCTGACGGTGATGTCGGTTGACCCCGACTGCTCTCCCGAGATCACGGCTATGATCGGT
>JAFVRI010000176.1 GCA_017504335.1 Clostridia bacterium | reverse complement strand
CGTCCTCTTTTTTGAATTGCTTTTTGACAAAAGTGAACTCGGAAAGCACCGTGTCGGGTGAGCAACCGATGCCCGAAATGAGATTGTCATCACTCTTCTCTCGGTTCATCACATAGGGGAAAATATTATTCATCGGGCATCCTGAAGTAACGAATTTAACGATTGCCATATTTTTTCGAGCTCCTTTCTTGTTTCAGTAAGATTGATCTGGGAGACATATCCCGCGTTGACAGCTCGTGCAAGCTGGTTGACATTGTTGCCGATACGACGAAGCTGTGCAGAGAATTCGTCGAGACCGTTGATAATAACGATGTCCTTTTCGAAGACACAGTCGCGAATAAAATCGCTGATCAAGCGATAGTTGCCGTATGATTGTTGCTCGATCCACGTTCTTTCTTCGGGCGTGACTCGGAACGGGATGATTAAACTTTTTGTTTTTTGTTCCATAATGGGAATTCCTTTCTTGAATATTTTTATAGGGGTATGGGCTTAGCCCGATGCCTTTGCGGCCGCCGAAATCGGCGGTCGTAATACAAAGGCGAAACTGGCGATAAAACGCGTTCATCCCAAATCCTCCGCAGGAACGCAAGGGACGGAAGGGACGGAATCTGTGAGAGCAGAAGAAACAGAGTCACTTGAGTCACTTGAGGCACCGTCTGCAGGGGGAACGTATCTGACCACAACGTACTTCTGTCCGTTGCTCCTTTTGCTCTCAAAGAAAACTCCGAGTTCTTCCAGCTGATAACGGTAGCGGTTCATCATTTGCTTGAGCCCCTTGGGGTTTACATCTCTGCCGAGGTAGGAAGCCAGCTCGGTGTTGCTACCAACGAATTCATTTGCGCCTGTCATGAAATAATACAGCGACGTGAGCTCGTCGGGGAGCAGCGTTTCGGGCATGGTCAGGCTGTCGGAAATAAGCGTCCAGACACAGGTGTCTTTGTCAAGCTCCAGCTGAATCTTTCGGTCACGGATGTCACGCCCCGAAGCATAGAACGTAGCCAGCCGTTCTATCCTCTCGTTCTTATCCAGCACGAAGATTGCATCCACCGCGCCCGAGATACCTGTGCTACCCGAGAGCTTGTTGACGGGATCCTTATCGTTCATCTTCCGCAGATGGTGAACGAGCAGAAGGCAGATACCAAGCTCGTCCGCCAGCTCTTTGAGGATTCGAAGCTCGGCGTAGTCACCACCGTAGGAAACGTCGGGTGTGGGTGTGCGGATGAGCTGGAAGGTATCGATGGCGACCAAGGACACCTCCGGGTGTTGACCTTTGAACTGACGGAGCCAATCGCAGACACCGCTTTCGATTGAGGTGCATCCGGTCGCGAAATACATTCCGTCGGGAACGTTGTCCGTGATGGTGTTCAGGCGCTCTTGGATCCGCCTCTCGCTGTCTTCAAGGCAGAGGTAGAGTACGTCTCCCCTCGTCACGTCAATCCCCCACAAGGGCGTTCCTTGGGCGACGTGGACGCATAGATCAAGCACGAGCCACGATTTGCCTACCTTGGGTGAGCCACCAAGGATGCAGAGTCCTTGGGGCAGTAGTGTGTCGACGCAAAACTTCGTAGGCGGAAGTCTTTTGTCCATGAGTGTTTCACCGTCTATCACGGTGAGCTTGTGTGGGTTGCTTTGCATAAAAATTGTCCTTTCAAAAATATTTCTCCGTCGGTGCATAGCGTATCTGTCGGAGATAGACAGATACCGAATTACAAAAAAGCGGAAGCATACGTCTATCGTGAGAAAGTCCAACAGATTTCCTCATCCGCAAATGACCTGTCCGAACGTTGTTCCTATGCTCGCATTTGACCACGTATTCGTTGCAGGGCGGTTGCTTGCGAAAGCGCTCTCGCGCCTCTTTCTCTATCGCACACACCTCGCGGTGTGCTGTCATGGCATATCCGACCTGCTGCGTATCCCGATCGTCAGGGTATTCAATTGTGCGGATACGACTATGCACAAGGGGTATCCGCAGAAAAGAAAAAACGCATCTCCCGACTGATGCGTATTCCTCTCTATCAATACCCCGACAGAGAAAAGGCGAATTGTTCCTAACTGTGAAAAAATTTTTTCAAAAAATTTTTCGGACAATAAAAAAAGCCCCTCGGATTTTACTCCGAAGGGCGAAAGGCTGTAAGTATTCAGTTGTTGAAATCAGCGCAGAAGTCGATAAGCGCTTTCTTCATTTTCTCCATACGTTTGGTTACCGCGCTGTGGGATTTGTACCCGAGGCGTTCGGCAATCTCGGTTTGAGTCAGTCCGTCCTTGCGCATGAGGTATATCTCACGGTCAGTGCCGTTCAGCGTATCAAGGAACTGATTTTCCAGTATATCGTATTCCTCATCGCTTGTTTCAAACATACTCCGTCCTTCCTCGAGGGCAGAAGGATTGGAGGTGGCGAGCTCGTCCAGCGACAGGGGCTTGCCGAGCTTGGTGCGGATGTGATCCCACTTGCGGTCGAAATCTATTTTGTCACGGTTCTCGGCAACGTGGGGATTGAAGTCTTCGTGCGCGCCGTTCTTCTTGGCAACACCGAGAATTTCGGGAACACTTTGAGACTCCATCATCAGTGTCATCATCTCGCTGAGCTTCGGGGCAGTAAAGGGAGGACAATCACATGAAAATAATCAACATTGGTATTCTTGCTCATGTAGATGCAGGAAAGACGACCTTAACGGAAAGTCTACTTTATACAAGTGGAGCGATTTTAGAATTAGGCAGTGTAGATAAGGGAACAACAAGGACAGATACTATGTTTTTAGAACGTCAGCGTGGAATCACAATTCAGGCAGCAGTTACTTCTTTTAATTGGAATGACTACAAAAT
>JAFVRI010000175.1 GCA_017504335.1 Clostridia bacterium | reverse complement strand
CTCGAAGCATCCGCCGAAAGGCAGGGCGGTCGTAATTGGTTCCGCTGTACCCATCATCCGCGTATTCTTCCGTCACCAAAAAGCCATGCTCCCGTGCATAGGAACGAAGAAAAAGCCTCTGCCCTTCGATTCCCGCTCCCGTACCCGCTCCGTCCTCCTTGGAAAGTCTCATATAAAGTCCCGCTCGATATTCCATAAATCCGCTAAATCCTCCCGAATCCCCTTGACTTTTCTACAACTTTATTGTATAATATGATGTTGTTAATACATTCTTGATTACAAAGGAGTAAAAACTATGGTTAAGCTAACCGACCACGGTGTTTATTTGGTAGACGGCAAGGTTTCGCCTGCCGCTTCTCTCTCCCCCGCAGAGGCGAGAAAGAACACCATTGCTTATTCGATTTTAAACGCACACAACAGTGGAGAGAGCGACTCTGATCTTCGCATCCGCTTTGATGCGCTGGTCTCTCACGATATTACCTATGTAGGTATCATTCAGACAGCCCGCGCAAGCGGACTCAAGGAGTTCCCCATTCCCTATGCCATGACCAACTGCCACAACTCTCTGTGTGCCGTTGGTGGAACCATTAACGAGGACGACCACGTATTCGGTCTGTCCGCCGCCAAGAAATACGGCGGCATCTATGTTCCCGCCAACCAAAGCGTCATCCATTCCTATGCCCGTGAGGAACTGGCAGGATGCGGCAAAATGATCCTCGGTTCCGATTCTCATACCCGTTACGGTGCCCTTGGTACCATGGGTGTGGGCGAGGGGGGCCCCGAGCTGGTCAAGCAGCTGCTCAAGAACACCTACGACGTAAAAGCACCCGAGGTCGTTCTCGTTTATCTGACGGGTACACCCAAGAAGGGTATCGGTCCTCACGACGTTGCCATCGCCCTGGTAGGCGCTACCTTCGGAAACGGATTCGTCAAGAACAAGGTTCTGGAGTTTGTGGGCCCCGGTGTCAAGAATCTGCCCATCGACTTCCGTAACGGAATTGACGTTATGACCACCGAGACCACTTGTCTGTCCTCCATATGGGAGACCGACGAGGTAGTCAAGAAGCACTATGAGACTCACGGACGTCCCGAGGAATACCGTGAGCTGAAGCCCGGCAACGTAGCTTATTACGACGCCATGATCGAAATCGATCTTTCTGCGATGGAGTCCATGATTGCCCTGCCCTTCCATCCTTCCAACGCTTATACCATCCACGAGTTTGTGGAACACGCGGACGAGATCCTCGCCAAGGTCGAGGAAGAGGCAAAGAAGAAGTTCGGCAAGTGCAACCTGGATCTTCGTTCCAAGGTCAAGGACGGTAAAGTCCTTGCCGATCAGGGAATCATCGCGGGATGCGCAGGCGGTATGTTCGACAGCATTGATGAGGCTTCCGCCATCCTGAAGGATCAGAGCACGGGCAACGGCTACTTCTCTCTGTCGGTCTATCCCACCAGTGTTCCTGTATCCCTGGAGCTGACCAAGATCGGTGTCAGCGCAGAGCTTCTCTCCGCAGGCGCGGTCATCAAGCCCTCTTTCTGCGGACCTTGCTTCGGTGCGGGTGACGTTCCCGCCAACAACGGACTCTCTCTCCGTCACACCACTCGTAACTTCCCCAACCGTGAAGGCTCCAAGCCCGGTGAGGGTCAGCTTTCGGGTGTCGCTCTGATGGATGCACGCAGCATTGCGGCAACCGCACGCAACGGCGGTATCATCACCGCAGCAACCGACGTGGATTATGACTACACGCCTCACGAGTATCATTTCGATTCTTCGGTCTATAAAAAGAGAGTTTACTACGGATTCGGCAAGGCAGATCCCGATGCGGAGCTGATCCTCGGTCCCAACATCACCGATTGGCCCACCCAGTACGAGCTTGCGGACAACCTGCTTGTCAAGCTGGCGGCTGTGATCCGTGACCCCGTTACCACCACCGATGAGCTGATCCCCTCGGGTGAGACCTCTTCCTACCGCTCCAATCCTCTTCGTCTGTCCGAATTTGCCCTCTCCCGCCGAGTTCCCGAATACGTTGGACGCTCCAAGGAAGTAGCGGCTACCGAGGCAGGAAGAAGAAACGGTGAGAATCCTGAGGAGCTTCGTGCAGTTCTCTCCAAGCTCGGCAATGTCGAGGAGCTGATGGCTTCCACCCAGTTCGGCTCTTGTGTATTTGCCAACAAGCCCGGTGACGGCTCTGCCCGTGAGCAGGCTGCCTCCTGCCAGAAGGTGCTGGGCGGCTTTGCCAACATCTGCTATGAGTTCGCCACCAAGCGTTACCGTTCCAACTGCATCAACTGGGGCATCCTTCCTTTCACCCTTGCCGAGGGTGCCGAGTTCCCCTACGAGGTCGGTGACTACGTGTTCGTTGAGGGAATCCGTCAGGCGATCATGGACGGCAAAGAGGAATTCTCTGCCAAGGTCGTAACCAAGGACGGTGACGTGAAGGAGATTACCCTTTATGTCAAGGGTCTGACTCCCGATGAAAAGGAGATCATTCTGGACGGCTGCTTGATGAACTATTACAAAAACCACAGCGAGAGCTAAGAGACCGTCATGCCAAACGAGAAAATTGAATGGAGCTATGGATGGAACGAGGATGCGGACACGGAAAAGGCTCGCTGTCTGCTGATCGGAGATTCCATTGTCTGGGGGAGTCGCGTCAACGTGTATCAAGCGCTCCCCAAAGACCTGACCCTTTCCACCTTTGCCACATCCAAGGGTGTGGATTCCCTCAATCTTGTGGAAGAAATTGAGCTTTTTTGCCGTCAAAGCGAATTTCACTTTGAGGCAGTCTATTTCAACAACGGTCTGCATCCTCACGGACAAAGCCCCGAGGAATACGGAAAAAATTATCGGCTCGTGCTGTCCCGTTTGCGCACGCTGCTGCCGAACGCAAAATGGATCTTGGGACTTTCCACGCCGATCTCCCCCGAAATCGGCGGAGATCCATCCGCATATTCCGCGCCCATCGAGGTAGAACGCAGAGAAATGCTTGCGGATGCGAACCGTTTGGTATGCAGCTACAATGAGCAGATACGTACCGTTGCCCAAGAAGAGCAACTGCCCTGTTTTGATGCGTACGCCTTGATGGCATCCCACTCCGACAAAAAAACCGATCCGTATCATTACGATCCGCAAGGACGGCAAATTTTTGGAGCTGCCATGGCAGAACAACTGGTAAAATATCTAAAAAAGGAGATCTGATCATGTTAAAATGGCTCGTTCCGATTCCAAAAAGAACCGAAACCTTTGAGGGAGATCAATCCCTTCCCCTTTGTGTTTCTTGCGATGTATCCGCATGGAGTGAATATATCAATACCTTTTGCTCCGCTTTTGAAAGCATCCACAGAAAGAAGCTGACCCTCGGCGAGGGCGGCATTCGCATCTGCAAGGACGCAAGCATTCCCGCTGCTCACTACCGCTTTGACAGTCGAGACGGTCTTGTACTGAGTGCGTCGGACGACGAAGGCATTCTCTATGCCATCGCCAGTGCGCTGCAGGTGATCGACCTGAAGGACGGAGCCATCAGCCTGCCCCGCATTCTCATTGAGGATCACCCCGACAGAGACTATCGCGCGCTTATGGTTGACCTTGCCCGTGAGTGGCATCCCGCTTGGACAATCGATCGTTACATCGATGTGTGCTTTTGGTTCAAGGTGAAATATCTGCATCTGCACTTTATTGACGACGAGCGCTATACGCTTCCCTCCCGTGCCTTCCCGAAGCTCACCACCGAGGGAGAGCATTACACCTTTGAGGAAATCGCGCATATGAATGAATATGCAAAGGCAAGAGGGGTCATTCTGATTCCCGAGCTGGAGACCCCCGGTCATGCCGCTTCTATGGTAGAGTGCTATCCCGATGATTTTGCCAATCATTTGGAGAACGGTTCCACGGTGGAAATGATCACCGACGTAGGTGCGGTCGTCAGCGCCCGCAACGTCATGTGCGCAGGCGGCACGCACACCATGAATGCCGTCGGCAAGCTCATGGATGAGATCTGCGAAATGTTCCCCGATTCCCCCTACATTCACATCGGCGGAGACGAGGCAAACATCAAGGTCTGGAATTCCTGCCCCGATTGCGTTGCCTATATGAAGGAGCATGGCATCGAGGACGAATACGAGCTGTACAGCGACTTTGTGGGTCGTGTGGCACAGATGGTTCTTGACCGTGGAAGAACTCCCATCGTGTGGGAGGGCTTCCCCAAGAAGGGCGCACACAGAGTCCCCAAGGAGACCGTGGTCATCGCTTGGGAGTGCCATTACATCATGCCCGATGATCTGCTGAATGCAGGATTTAAAATCATCAACGGCTCCTGGCAGCCCCTTTACATCACCGAAAGCTTCAGTCACGGAAGATGGAGTGCCAAGGATATCTATGACTGGGACATTTACAATCTCCAGCACTGGTGGGAGCATTCGGCAGCCAAGCTGAATCCCGTTCACCTTGCCCCCACGGACGACGTATTGGGCGCTCAGGTCACCTCTTGGGGTTGTACCTATGAAATGGATATCTGCCGTGTCATGGAGTGCCTCGCTTCCCTTTCTGAGCGTACCTGGAATTTGACCCGAACCGAGCCCATTGAGCAGTTCCATCGGAGAATGCGCTACAACAACAGAAGCCTTGGACGGTTGATCCAAGCGCGATAATCTAAAAAATAAAGTTTTGTAAGGACTTTATCCATAAAAATTTTTTCAAATATGTTCGGAGGTATTGAACGATGAAAAAAATCCAAATGAAAACGCCTCTCGTCGAGATGGACGGAGACGAAATGACCAGAATCCTTTGGCAGATGATCAAGGATGAGCTTCTTCTGCCCTTTGTGGATCTGAAAACCGAGTATTATGATCTGGGTCTGCCCGAGCGTGAAAAGACCCGCGATCAGGTGACGGTAGACAGCGCAAACGCCACCCTCAAGTACGGTGTTGCCGTCAAGTGCGCCACCATCACTCCCAACAAGCAGAGAGTGGAGGAGTACAACCTTTCCGAGATGTGGAAGAGCCCCAACGGCACCATCCGTGCCATTCTGGACGGAACCGTATTCCGTGCACCCATTCTCATTGATTCCATCAAGCCCGCGGTTCGCAACTGGAAGAAGCCCATCACCATCGCCCGTCACGCATACGGCGACGTATATAAGGCAACCGAGCACCGTGTAGAAGGCCCCGGTAAGGCAGAGCTTCTCTTTACCGCCGCTGACGGCAAAGAGTTCCGCCAGACCATCTACGACTTCGAATGCGGCGGTGTGCTGCAGGGTCAGTACAACAAGGATTCCTCCATCGAATCCTTCGCGCACTCCTGCTTCCAGTACGCCATTGATACCAAGCAGGATCTTTGGTTCGCCACCAAGGATACCATTTCCAAGAAGTACGACCAGACCTTCAAACTGACCTTCCAGGAGATCTTCGACCGTGACTACAAGGCAAAGTTTGACGAGCTGGGTATTACCTATTTCTACACCCTCATCGACGATGCGGTTGCCCGTGTCATTCGCAGCGAGGGCGGCTACATCTGGGCCTGCAAGAACTATGACGGCGACGTGATGTCCGATATGGTCTCCACCGCCTTCGGTTCTTTGGCAATGATGACCTCCGTGCTGGTTTCTCCCGACGGAAAGTACGAGTATGAGGCGGCTCACGGTACCGTAACCCGCCACTACTACCGCTACCTGAAGGGCGAGGATACCTCCACCAACCCCATGGCGACCATTTACGCATGGTCGGGCGCTCTGCGCAAGAGAGGCGAGCTGGATGAGATCTCCGAGCTGGTGGATTTCGCAAACAAGCTGGAGGAGGCTTGCATTGACACCCTGAACGACGGCATCATGACCAAGGACCTTGTGGGTCTGGTCAGCGAGGGATACACCGCCACCGCCGTCAATTCCATTGGATTTATCAAGGCAATCAGAGAGCGTTTGGAAGCCAAGCTTGCATAAGATTTTTTGATTGAAAGAGGGGAACGCATTTGGAAAAGAAGACAGCCATCCAAGCGGTAAAAAAAGCCTGGAGCGTCAAAACCGCAATCTCCAACGTGGTTTGGTTTTTTGTGGGCGGAATTTGGCTTGGCTTGATTTTTGCTTCTCTTGGGGTTGCACTTTGTCTGACCGTTGTGGGTTTTCCTGCGGGAAGAGTCTGCTACCGTCACGCCTGGGTCGCCATGTTCCCTTACGGAAAAAAGGTGGAGATCCATTCGGGACGGCACCCCATTGCCAACGTAATCTGGGCAATCTTTGTCGGCTGGTGGTTCTCCTTCCTTTGTATCATGACGGGCGTGCTTTGCATCATGACCGTCATCGGATTCTTCCGAGGATTGCAAGCCTTCAAGCTGGCGCGTTTGACCTTCTTCCCCTTTGGCGCAAGGATTTCCACCCACTCTCCACAATAATGAGGTACCGTTATGAATTTTTCTAAGTTGGACAGTTATTTGAAGGATATGCCTCGGCGCGGAGTTCCCGCCTGTGAAATGTCGGTTACGGTGGACGGAAAGACCGTTTACCGCGTCGGTGTCGGATACGCAGATACCGAAGGAAAACGCCCCGTATGCTCCGATGATCTCTACTGGCTCTATTCCGCCACCAAGGTCGTCACCTGCATCGCTACCATGCGATTGGTGGAAGAGGGCAAGCTTTCTCTTTCCGATCCCGTAGAAAAATACCTGCCCGAATTCTCGGGCATGACCGTCCGTGAATCGGACGGAACCGTCCGTCCCGCCAAGAGCGCCATGACCGTGGAACAGCTCTTTACCATGAGTGCGGGGTTGGATTACGGTTCGAAGAAGGAGCCCATTCAAGCGGCGATCGCCAAGGGAGGAAACACTCGCGAAATTATTGCCGCCATGGCAAAGTCTCCTTTGAATTTCGACCCCGGTACAAGCTACTGTTACAGCTTTTGCCACGACGTATTGGCGGCGGTGGCGGAGGTCGTCACGGAAATGAAATTCTCGGACTATCTGGATACCGTCCTCTTCCGTCCCTTGGGCATTCAAAACATGGGATTTCATCCCACAGCGGAGCAAAAGGCGAAATTCTCCGCCCTATACAATTACCGTAACGGCGCGGCATTCGTGGAACCGGTTCCCTGCAAAAACGATTATGAGTTCACTCCTGATTTTGACAGTGGCGGCGCGGGACTTTTCGGCTCGGTGGATGAGTACATGAAGATCATCACCCCCATCGCCTGCGGCGGAACCGCCGAAAACGGCTATCGGATCCTCAAGCCCGAAACCGTTGCTCTCTTCCGAGAGAACCGTCTGTCTCCCATACAGCTGGATGAAATGGTCAGCCGAAGCCGCTTCGGATATGGCTTCGGTCTCTGTTGTCGGGTCCATATGAACCCCACCGTTTCCATGTGCCTCTCTCCCGTGGGAGAGTTTGGCTGGAGCAGCGCTACGGCGCATCACGTGCTGATGGACACCGACAACCGTCTGGCGTTCCATTTTGCCACCCATCTCTTGAATTGCAACTATGCGCACAGCAAGATCCACCCCATCTTACG
>JAFVRI010000174.1 GCA_017504335.1 Clostridia bacterium | reverse complement strand
TTTACAAGTTCTCTCGGTTTGTTCTCTCCATAAAACCTCCGTTAGGGAAGCATTGAAAATCTCATTTTTGCTTTCCAAAATCGGAGCATTTTTAGAGGTCAATTTCCGTTAAGTTCCAAATGCGAAACAAGTCTTGAAAACCGTTTGGGGGCAACCCCACAAGGGTTCGAATCCCTTCCTCTCCGCCAACCAAGCCCCGATTTTCGGGGCTTTTTTCAACTAACAAGGAGGAGAAACTTTAATATGCTTGAATTAATAGCGATTGCCTTTATTATCTTTCTTGTATTATATATACAGCAAGTAGTACAGCAAAAATATACTGATTTTGTTAATCAAAACAGTATCGCTCTTAAAAAGCTATTGGAAATTAATCAACGATATGTATTCTATCCATACATAGACCTTAACCAAACTCACACATACGATAATGAAAAATTTTACGATAATATTTCGTGCTCGGACTATTTAATTTATCAATTACAGTATCTTTCTCCAAAAGTTTTCGATCAAGTAAAAAAGGTTGATAGCAATAAGCAAAAGTATCAAAATTATCTTTGTGAAGTAGAAACCATACAATTTGGTCAATTTCAATGCCCGATAGGCAAACTGAAACTTGACAAATTATTAAATATAGAAAAAAATATTGTTAACAAAACTGTGCAAACTCCTGTGACGCAATTTAACATAACAGTTACTTTGTACTGCTCTAAAATAAACGGAAGAATATATGACAGCAAAATGCAAAACTTTTGTGTTGAGGAAATATTTTCGTTTATAAATAGACTGAAAAACAAGAGCGGAACCTTTTACAATGACCGTGATATATGGAATTCCTTGTGCAGAGTAGAACGAGGCAAGGTTTCAAATAAGATGAGATTTTCCATATATGAAAGAGACGGATATAGATGCCGTCGTTGTGGCGTTTCTGAACGATACGCGACATTAGAGATAGATCATATAATTCCCATTTCGAAAGGTGGCAAATCAACCTACGAAAATTTACAAACTTTATGTCGAAAATGTAATTATGAAAAAGGTAATAAAAGATATTATTGATATTTAGAAATTGTTTCCTCATGCCACTTCGATTTCTGCGTATTCTTAAATGCCTTATCGGTGGCGAGGTAGTTAATGATACTCTGCTTTGAGATGTAGTATTTGCCCATTATGGTGACTGCGTATATGTATTTTCTCTGCACGTACCGAAGGATTGTTTTTCGGTGATAGCCTGTCAGCTCGGCGACCTCGTCGACGGTGAGCGTGTCGGGTACGGCAGAAAGAAGATCTTCGAGCATTTCCTTGAACCTTGCTCGCTCTTTGCCACGGAGCTGATGGTATGTATCATCAAAATAACCCCCACAGTCCGAGCCCTGTGACTCGGTTCTGTGAGGGGTATTTGTCTTTTTATACCGACGGATTTCGCATAACCTTACTGCTTCTTCGTATATTTCTCGGTCATGACGCGGAGGAGAGGGAGCTTTTGGCGAATGTCCTCGGCAAGGCGGAGCTGGGCGCGGGTACGCACCAGATTATGATCGGGGGAGAGGATCTTGAAATACTTATCTCCGTTCAGATAATCGGTCATGAAGCGAAGCGCCAACTCATAGGTGAGAATCAGCACCGATTCGGGAAGCAGGGCGATCTCATCCTTGGTAATGGCATCGCCTACGCCCTTGAGGAAGCCCGAAACATATTCCTCGTAAAGGTCAAGTCGCAGGAAAATGCGAGAGAGATCGGGGTCGTCCTCGGCGGTATTGTTGGCGGCAAAGCGAATGCTGTCGCCAAAATCGTAAAGGAGGGAGCCGGGCATGACCGTATCCAGATCAATGACGCACAGACCGCGTCCGCTTTCGGCATCCATGAGGATGTTGTTCAGCTTGGTATCGTTATGGGTTACACGGACAGGGATCCTGCCCTCCTCGATCCCCGTAACGATCAGGGACGCATAGGGCTTGAGGGCGCGAAGCATTTCGATCTCCTCTGCCACCGAGGCGACTCTTCCTGCCTCGTCTGCGGCGACCGCTGTCTCAAATGCCTCGTAGCGTTTGGCGGTATTGTGGAAATCGGGAATGGTGTCATGAAGGGTCTCGGCGGGATAATCCTCCAGCTGACGCTGGAATTCTCCGAATGCCTTTGCCGCTTCATAGAGAATGCCCGACCGCACAGCGGCATCATAGGCAATGGTATCGGTGACCAGATAATAAATGCGCCAGATGGCATCATCCTCGGGATCGCGGTAATAGTAGCCTCCGTTTTTGGCAGGGAGCAGATTCAGCGTTTCCCGCATGGGATCTCCGCCGTTTCTTTTGATCTTTTTCGCTAAGAATGCCGTGACGTTCGCCACGTTTTCCATCAGAGCATCGGGATCCTTGAACACGTAGGTATTGACCCGCTGCAGAATGTATTGCACACCGTCAGCGGTGGTTACCGCGTAGGTGCGGTTGATGTTTCCGCTCTGCTTGGCGGAAAAGGAGATGGGGGGAGAGGGAATGTCAAATTTCAAAAAAATTTCCTGGATCTGAGAAAGCTTCATGGCTTTGGTTCCTTTCTTTACATTATTACAAGATCAAAGCGTGCCGATCAGCCGCTCAATGGCTTGATAACCCTGGGGAGAAAGCTTGAGCATTCGGTCTGCCTCCATGCAAAGCTCGATGGCTCGACGCAGCTTTTGCTCGGATTTGGATGCCACCGAGGACAGATAGAGACGAACCTTGAATTCGGGGATCCTTTGGGATTTCAGCGCGGCGGAGATTTCCGCGGCACCGAGTCCCTCCTTTTGGAGTGCCTTGATCCAGGCAAGCTCGCAAAGGGTTTTGGATACCTGAGAAAGAACAATCACAGGCTCGATCCGACGGAAACGCATGACCTCCAAGGCACGAAATGCCTTTTCGTAGTTGCCGTCCAATACGGCATTGGTCAGCGCGTAGGTATCGGCATCCAGCTCGGCAACCGAGACCTTTTCCACATCCTCCCTAGTGACCGTCTGCCTGCCGTGGCTGAGCACGTAGTAGGAGAGCTTTTCGGTTTCCGATGCAAGGGTAAACATGGAGCTTCCGCAATAGTTGATCAGATAGGTGCATACCTCGGGGGAAGCGGTAACGCCGTGATGGGTAAAATGCTTGCCTACCCACGCGCAAAGTCTTGCGCCCACAACGGGGGCAAAGTGGACGGGGGTCAGATGCTCGGCAAGCTTGGTAAGAAGAGCGGAGGGCTTTTTTGGGGTTCCTTCGTCGATCTGTCCCGCGGGGACCGAAAGGATCAGCACGTTGTAGTCGTATTCCTTCAAAGCGCTGAGGGTGTCCGCAAGGGCATCGATCTCCTCCGAACGAAAGCGGGAAAGATTCAGTCCCGTCAGGGTGATGAGCTTTTTGTCGGTCATCATGGGCAGGGGCATCATGGCATCCAGAAGGGCATCGGGAGAATAATCCATGGCGTCGATCTCCACGGTGTTGAAGAGGGCAAAGGTGGGATCGGCGCAGAACTCTTCCTTGACCGAACGCAGGGTAAAGCCCTTGAGGTAGTCCTCATCTCCATAGAAAAGATAACCGCCCGATAGGCCTTTTTTCAGTTGCTTGCGAAATACGTCTTCTCGGATGATCTCCACGGCGGTCTCCTTTCCTTTTATTAGAATACATCTATTATATCATAAATTTCTCGGGGAATCAATCTATTTTTCATTTTTTCTTGTCAAACGGAAAAGGGTATGGTATAATGGACGTGATCAATAAAAAGAGAGGAATCGGACTTATGAAACAGTACATCAATGAGAAATTCCCCCATTTCCTGCACGGAGGAGATTACAACCCCGAGCAATGGATCGACCAAAAGGAGATCTGGGACGAGGATATGCGCCTGATGCGCTTGGCGAACTGCAACGAAATGAGCGTGGGCATCTTTTCGTGGGCGACTCTGGAGCCCGAAGAAGGAAAATACGACTTCTCGTTTCTCGATGAGATCATTGATAAGATCTACGCAAACGGCGGCAGAGTGGTGCTGGCGACCCCGTCGGGCGCCCGTCCCCGCTGGATGGCGGAGAAGTACCCCGAGGTGCTCAGGGTGGACGACAGCCTCCGTCGGATGCACTACGGCGCGCGACACAACCATTGCTATACCTCTCCCGTTTACCGTGAGAAGGTAGCCGAGATGAACCGTCGCCTGGCGGAACGCTACGGCAAGCATCCCGCCGTGATCGCGTGGCATCTGTCCAATGAGTACAGCGGAAAGTGCTACTGCCCCCTGTGTCAGCAAGCCTTCCGTGAATTTGTAAAGAAACGGTATGACGGAGACATCCACAAGCTGAATACCGCTTGGTGGACCACCTTCTGGAGTCATGCCTATACTTCCTTTGATCAGGTAGAAATGCCCGGTCCTCGCAGCGAAAAATGCGTGCTGGGGCTGAATTTGGATCACAAACGGTTTTCGTCTTACCAGACCGTGGATTTCATGAAGGCGGAGATCGCCGCCATCCGTGAATTCTGTCCCGATCTGCCCGTGACCACCAACATGATGCCCGAGCACGAGGACATCAACTATTTTGAAATGGCAAAGGAGCTGGACGTGATCTCTTGGGACAGCTATCCCATCTGGCACAGTCCCACCCACGCAAGAACGACTGCTTGCGCTGCCTTCTGGCATGATACCTTCCGCTCCATGAAGCAGCGTCCGCATATGCTCATGGAAAGCGTTCCCGGCGCGGTGAGCTGGCGGGAATATAATAAGTTGAAGAGACCCGGCATGGATCGACTGTCCGCCATCCAAACGATCGCCCACGGCGGCGATACGGTGCAGTATTTTCAGTTCCGCAAGGGAAGAGGCGGCTACGAAAAGCTCCACGGCGCCATTGTGGATCACGAGGGAAGTGAAAACACCCGTGTGTTCCGTGCGGTTGCCGAGACGGGAGCGACCCTCAAGGCAATCGACGAGATCTGCGGAACCGAGGTCCGTGCCCGCGTGGCGATCGTTTACGATTGGGAAAACCGTTGGGCGCTGGAACTATGTAAGGGCTTTGCGGTGAAGGACAAGCAGTACAGCAGAACCGTCTATACCTATCATGCCGAGCTGTGGAAGAGAGGCATTGCCACCGACGTGGTCTCCGCGCACAGCGATCTTTCCAAATACGATCTGGTCATTGCTCCCATGCTCTATATGACCGATTCGGATACGGTTGCCCGTCTTGAGAAATTCGTTGCCGAGGGCGGTACGCTCTATGCTACCTATATGCTGGGCATGGTGGATGAGTCCGACCTTTGCTATCTTGGCGGATTCCCCGGCGGCGGACTCCGCAGGGTGTTCGGCATCTGGAACGAGGAGATCGACACCTTCTATCCCGAGGATCGGTTGGAGATCACCATGGATGGCAAGCTCTACGAGGGTGTGGACTACGCCGAGTACGTGCACACCGAGGGAGCATCCTCCTTGGCGGAATTGAAAAACGATTTCTACGGAACGTCTCCCGCCCTGACGGTGAATGAATACGGAAAGGGAAGAGCCTATTACCAGACCTTCCGTGACCGCGGTGATTTCTTCGGTGCCGTGTGCGACAAGATTCTTGGCGAGCTGAATATTCACGCGCCCATCGCAACCCCGCTGCCCGAGCTTTGCACGGTGCATGAGCGGAACGACGGAGAGATCCGCTACCTCTTTGTGGAGAATTATTCGGGCAAGGAGACCGAAATTGCCTTGGGAGATGCATGGACCGACATGGAATCGGGAGAGACGGTGGATTCCGTCAGCTTGAACAAATTTGACGTTCGGATTTTAAAAAAATAAGAAATTTTCGAAAAAATAAAAAAAGTTCTTGACAAATGAACGGATTTGTGGTTTAATATAAGATGTCATTATGTAAAAGCGTATTTTTGGCTGAAAAGCAACACGCTTCCGGATCTATTCCGGACCATTCCCGTCCGGGATCGAAAACAAAAGCAAGGAGGTGCAAGTAAATGCTCAGAACCTATCAACCGAAAAAGCGTCAGAGAAAGAAAGAGCACGGCTTCAGAAAGAGAATGGCTACTGCCGACGGCAGAAACGTCCTGAAGAGAAGACGCGCAAAGGGCAGAAAAAGACTGACCTATTGATTTCTTGATCTGTATGTTCAGAACATAAAAACCACCGATGACCCGGAAGGCAGAACCGAGAGGACCTGTTGTACGTTCATCGGGGTTTTTGCTATCGGGGCATACGGAGAGGTCAAGGGTAGAAACGGACAAGAACAGTATGAAGGAAATTGCCATCAAGGAAAATCATCTGTATGGGAAGACCTACAAGAGCGGCAAGCGCTTTGTGGGAAAATACGTGGCGGTCTACGTGCTTCGGGATCTGAAGGCAAAGAAGCTGCGGGAGGCAAATCCCGAGAAGAGGTTTATCAACCGATTGGGGATTTCCGTATCCAAAAAGGTGGGCGGTGCCGTGGTGCGCAACCGTGCCAAGCGGATCATCCGAGCGGCATACCGAGCGCTTCGTGACGGGCTCCCCACGGGGAACCTGATCGTGATCAGCGCCAGAGGTGCCATTGTCGGTCAGAAAAGCACGGACGTGATGCGCGAGCTGGAAACCGCATTCCGTAAATTGGGGATGATCAGCCCCACAGAAAAAACATCATGAAGTATGTTTGCGTTTGGCTCATACGCCTTTATCAAAAATTTCTGTCTCCCCTAAAACGAAATCCCTGCTGTAGGTATACTCCTACATGCTCCTGCTATGCCGTTGAGGCATTTATGAAACGTGGCTTTTTTGTGGGCTTCGGACTTTCGGTGTGGCGGATCCTCCGCTGCAACCCCTTCGGAAAGGGCGGGTACGACCCCGTGCCTCCGAAAAAAATTCCCAAGTACACAAGGGATCGGAGAGAGAAAGAAACAAGCAATGACGAATGACCCGAGGCGGTCAAAAAACAAAGAGAGGAGTTTCCGCACCGTGTGCGGAAACAGTGAACTGTAATGGATATTATCAACGTGCCAATGGGTTACGTGATCCGTTTCTGTAACTGGATCATGGGAAACCAGTATATCCTTGCCCTGTTTATCTTCGCGATCATCATTGAGATCATTCTGTTGCCCTTCGGCATTAAGCAGCAGAAGAATTCCATCAAGCAGGCAAGACTCCGTCCCAAGGAAATGGCAATCCGCAAGAAGTATGCGGGACGGGACGATGCCCCTACCAAGCAAAAAATGCAGCAGGAGATTCAGGAGCTGTATCAAAAGGAAGGCTTCAACCCCATGGGCGGATGCCTGCCGATGCTGATTCAGCTTCCCATTATCTTCGCGCTTTATTACATTGTTCTGGACCCCATGACCTATGTCTGCGGATTCTCGAACGAAACCATTCAGGCGATCATGAATGTGGTCAAGAGCCATCCCGATTTTGCGGGACAGACCTTTGACGCCGCCAGAAACATCGATCTGCTCGGT
>JAFVRI010000173.1 GCA_017504335.1 Clostridia bacterium | reverse complement strand
GTTAAGATTTTGTTTGAGTTTTTGCTTAAGCTTTCATCAATTTGTCGCTGAGTGCGATAATCTTATCCGCGTACTTCTTTTTGCGGGAAGACAGGATAGCTTTATGGAGGGAAAAGTTAAAAATTGCCATCGCCATGCCGACAACACCGGTCACGATTCCCGGGATCATCGCACTTTCCATGCCGAGAATCGCACCGATGTCGGTCATGACAAGGCTCATGCCGGCACCCATAATAATGGCGGCAATGCTTCCGAATACGTATGCAAAGACGGCTGCGGGACGCTTGATCTTTGTATCAAGCTTGCGGAGCGCATCCAGCTCCGAGGGCTGCTTTTCCATGTACTGTGCGCGGATCTTCTGTGCCATAAACTGTTGATCGTTTCTGTTCATTGTGATATTCCTCCTGATTTCTGTTCTTTTATATTTGAATTATTTCTTTACGTTGCTTGCAAGTCTTTTCTTTGCGTCCTCAACGCTCTCGCCTTCCTTGGCGAACAGCACCTCAACGCATTTGTCGGTGACCTTTTCAAAGCCCTCCACAACACCGGCTTCGATCTTCTTGTAGCCGTCTACGACTCCGTCTTCAATCTTCTGATATCCGTCTGTGACCTTTTTTGCGATCTTTTCGTTGGTTTCTGCAATTTTTGACATATTCGTGATCTCCTTTTTGATTTTGTGACTTTATGATAACAACCGTTTGTTTTTGATTTTTTTGTGAAATGTTTTCGTTTTGTTAATCCTCAATTTTCTGTGAAATTCATAATTTTTTCGGATAAGTGCAGTATTTCGGGCGTCAGCTCTGCCTTGATGTTACGGGAGATCCGTCTGTATATCGGGTAGGCAGGAATCATGATCAGCGTACCGATGATCATAAAAAGTACCGACAGCCACGCCGCGATATAAAAATACGGAATATAATAGCAGCACGCGACCACCATGCCAATGATGGCAAGTATCTCAAAAAGCGTGATGAGAACTGCGATGATATAGCGAACGGGAATGTAATTGTATTCGCGCTCTACCGTTTCTTTGCCTGTGCTGATCCTGTATTTCCTTTTCATAGCCCACCTCCGGAACACAGCTTGCCGATTTTACACCGCTATGATAGCAAAGCCTTGTTTTTGAAGGATTTGCATTTTGTTTGTGTTTTGTTAAAGTGATAAGATCCCACACTTTTTATTTGGGAGCAAGCGCGCACAAAAAAGCCGCAAAGCATTTCTGCTTTGCGGCTTTTGATCACCGTTATTCAATTATTCGTTGGTATAGTTATCGAAATAACCCTGAATATAGACGATGGGAGTTCCCTTGTCGCCCGAGCCCGAGGTCAGATCGCAAAGAGAACCGATCAGGTCGGTCAGACGGCGGGGCGTCGTTCCCTGGGAAACCATGTTACCGACAAGGGAAGAACCGTCCTTGCTCTGGATCCTGCTCTTGATCGCCATCTGCAGCTCCTTGCCGGAAAGATCGGAAAAATCGTTGTCGGCAAGATATTTCAGCTTCAGCTCGTTGGGAGTACCCTCAAGTCCGAACGTATATGCGGGAGATACCACCGGATCGGCAAGCTCCCAGATCTTTCCTACGGGGTCCTTGAACGCGCCGTCGCCGTACACCATAACCTCGATATGCTTGCCCGTTGCATTGAGAAGCCTCTCCTGGATCTCCTCAACCAGCTGCTGGCAGTCGTCTCTCGGGAAGAGCTTGACCGTGTCCTCGGTCGCCTTGTTCGAGCCGAGCAGACCGTAGCGAGCGTTCCATCCGCTTCCGTCAACCGATTCGGTCATGATCTCATCCAAACCGAATACTCTCTCCGCGCCCGCCTTGTTCAGAAGGCGCTTGGTGCGCGCGCGGCTGTGAATGTCGCAGTTGAGAACGTTCTTGGTATAATTCAGGATCGCGCGGCAGTCGTTTGCAAACACGACCTCAACCTCAGCACCGCACTCGCGGATCAGGGTGGAATAATATTCCACGTAGTCAACGCCCGTAAAGGTATGCTTGGGAGAACCGAACAGATCTCTCCATTCCTTCTCGGACAGAACGTCGGTATAAGGATTGATGCCCTTCTCGTCCAACAGATCCAGATCGACCAAGTGGTTTCCGACCTCGTCGGAGGGATAGCTGAGCATCAGAACGACCTTCTTGCAGCCCTTGGCGATACCGCGCAGGCAGATCGCGAAGCGGTTGCGGCTCAGGATCGGGAAGATCACGCCAACGGTCTCGCCGCCAAATTTATTTCTTACGTCCGTAGCGATCTGATCCACGGTCGCGTAATTTCCCTGCGCGCGTGCAACGATCGCCTCGGTCATGCCGATGACGTCACGGTCTCTTGGAACAAGTCCTTCCTCTCTCATTGCGTCCAGGACACAGTTGGTTACGATCTGTGCCATATCGTCGCCTTGACGGATGATCGGAGCGCGAAGCCCCATAGAAACGGTTCCGTATACTCTGCTCATAATATTTTCCTCCAAAGGTTGGTAATTTTATATTTCCCTATTGACATATCCATGCGTAACTATTATAATACAAACATAGACATAAGTAAAGCAGATAATACTTACAGTGATTATAAGGAGAACTTATATGAAAACCAAGCTTGACTATTAC
>JAFVRI010000172.1 GCA_017504335.1 Clostridia bacterium | reverse complement strand
GGTGCAAAGACCGGGGAATTTGTCGGGATACTTGGTCCAATCAAACTTGCCCGAATCCACGATACATCCACCCACAGCCGCACCGTGTCCGTCCATGTACTTGGTGGTGGAATGGGTCACAATATCCGCGCCCCACTCAAAGGGACGACAGTTGACGGGGGTCGCAAAGGTGTTGTCGATGATCAGCGGAACACCGTGATCGTGTGCCGCCTTGGCAAAGCGCTCAATATCCAGCACGGTCAGTGCGGGGTTGGCAATGGTCTCACCGAATACAGCCTTGGTATTCTCACGGAATGCCGCAGCCAGCTCCTCATCGGTGCAGTCGGGAGAAACAAAGGTAAAATCAATTCCCATTCTCTTCAGTGTCACCGAGAACAGATTGAAGGTACCGCCGTAAATGGTAGAGGATGCCACCACATGGTCGCCGCAGGATGCGATGTTGAAGATGGCGAAGAAGTTTGCCGCCTGACCCGAAGAGGTCAGCATGGCAGCGGTTCCGCCCTCCAGATCACAGATTTTTGCAGCAACGCTGTCATTGGTGGGATTCTGCAAGCGGGTGTAGAAATAGCCGCTTGCCTCCAGGTCGAAAAGCTTGCCCATGTCGGCGCTGGACGCATATTTGAAGGTCGTGCTCTGAATAATCGGGATCTGTCTGGGTTCACCGTTCCCGGGGGTATATCCGCCCTGCACGCACTTCGTTTCGATTTTATAGTTTGACATATGAAACCTCCTGTGATTTCAAGCAATATTTCCTATATTATAGCACATCCCTTTTCCACTTGCAACAGAATCCTAAAATTTTCACCGAAAAAAATTTTCAAAATTTTTTTATTTGGATTAAAAAAATATCTTTACAACCGAAAAAAAATGTGATATACTATACGGGTAAAAAATCTATGATTTCAAACATAAGGAGAAAACATTATGAGCCGCATGGTTGGTACTGTTTCCCGTGGCGTTCGCGCCCCCATCATTCGTACCGGAGACAATCTGGTTGACATCGTCACCGACTCCATCCTGGATGCCGCTAAGGCAGAAGGATATGAAGTCCGTGATAGGGATATTGTTGCTATGACCGAGTCTATCGTTGCTCGTGCACAGGGCAACTACGCATCGGTAGATGATATTGCCGCCGACGTCCGTCAGAAGTTTGGCGGCGAGACCGTGGGAGTCATCTTCCCCATTCTCAGCCGTAACCGCTTTGCAATCTGCTTGCGCGGCATCGCCAAGGGTGCAAAGAAGGTCATCGTTATGCTGTCCTACCCCTCTGACGAGGTGGGTAACCACCTGATCAGTCTGGACGATCTGGATGAGGCAGGCATCGATCCCTTCAAGGACGTACTGGATACCGAAACATACAGAAAGCATTTCGGATACAAAAAGCACACCTTCACAGGTGTGGATTACGTGGAGTACTACGAGGAACTCATTCGCGAGTGCGGCGCCGAGGCGGAGATCATCTTTGCCAACGACCCCAAGGCGATCCTCGCTTACACCAAGAACGTACTGAACTGCGACATTCATACCCGTCAGAGAACCAAGAGGATTCTCAAGGCAGCGGGTGCCGAGATCGTTTACGGCATGGATGAGATCCTGAACGCTCCTGTCAACGGAAGCGGATACAACGAAAATTACGGTCTGCTCGGCTCCAACAAGGCAACCGAGGATACCGTCAAGCTCTTCCCCAGAGACTGTGTTTCCATGGTTTATGACATCCAGAAGAAGATCTATGACAAGACCGGCAAGAAGGTAGAGGTCATGGTTTACGGCGACGGTGCCTTTAAGGATCCCGTCGGAAAGATCTGGGAGCTGGCTGACCCGGTAGTTTCCCCCGCTTACACCGATGGCTTGGAGGGTACCCCCAACGAGTTGAAGATGAAGTATTTGGCAGACAACGATTTTGCCGATCTCTCCGGTGACGCTCTGAAGGAAGCCATCAAGGAAAAAATCACCCAGAAGGATTCCGACCTGTACGGCAAGATGGCATCCGAAGGAACCACGCCCCGCCGTCTGACCGACCTGATCGGCTCGCTCTGCGACCTGACCTCCGGCTCGGGTGATAAGGGAACGCCCATCATTCACATCCAGGGTTACTTCGATAACTATACCAACGAATAAGTTCAATGTAAAAAGGCTTCTGTGAAAACAGAAGCCTTTTTGTTTCGGTCACTTGTTTGATCTCCGATTGATTCCTTTCCGCTCAGGATAACGCTCTTTGGGGTTTATGCGTGGTTCGCCTTTTTCGGGAAGAGCCCCCTCCCCCCTACCAAGATAGAGGTAACACCCTAGGAAGCTTTTGTCACCCAAGCTCAGGTGGCAAAAGCATTTTTCTTTATCGGATGTAATGATTCAAAATATACCGCATGGCGTGTTCGTCGTTGGTGCAGATCACCTCACGGGCGATCGCTTTCAGCTCCTCGCAGGCGTTTCCCATAGCAAGACCCAGCCCCGCTTTGCGAATCATGTCGCTGTCGTTGGGGCTGTCACCCACGGCAATGGTCGCATCGGGTGCGATACCCAGTCGTTTCGCCAATGCCAGCAGCGCACTTCCCTTTCCCGCGGTGGGGGCATAGACCTCCAAATTGCAAGGGTGAGAGGACACCACGTGATAGCCAAGTCCCTCTAACCGTTTGCGGCAGATCTCCTGCTCGTCTGCGCTGTGAAAGAACGTACAGAGCATATCGATTCCGTCAAGATCACGGCAAAATTGATCAAAATTCTCCGTGGGTTCATAGTAGGCAAAGGTATGCCATACCCATCCGTCATCCATGCGGTTGTAACGGTGAAATTCTTCCGTATTGGTTGCCGCATCGGTATAGACACGTCCGCAATGGCGAATGCTAGCATCGTTTTCGTACTCCGCAAGCACGTCCAATAAGAGATGGGACCTTTCTCTTGACATGGACAGACGAACCGACTCTCCCGTCTGTTTGTCATAGATGGCACTTCCGTCCGAATGGATCACGTAGCGAACGTACGGACTCTCCCGAATAAATGCGGGCATTTCATAAAATGCCCGACCCGAGGAAGGCACGAAATGCACCCCCGCCTCAGTCATTTGACGAACCGCTTCCCAGTTTTCTTCACTGACCTGAACCTTCGTATTCAAAAGTGTTCCGTCCAGATCACTGGCTACGATTTTGTAATTGCTCATAGATTCACCTCGATGTTTATGCAAACGGCAATATTATAACACGTTTTTCTTCAAATTTCAAGTCGTTCATGAAAGCAAAAAAGAACAGCCAAAGCTGTTCTTCTCTATGGAAATGTCCACAAAAAACCGAACAAAGATTGGGAGTGAGAAAGCGAAACTCAAGAAATTTGTACGTATGCTGAACTCTGGAAAGTTCAAGCCCTCGGTCTATTAGTATCGGTCAGCTAAACACATTACTGTGCGTACACCTCCGACCTATCAAACTTGTAGTCTGCAAGTGACCTTACCTAGTCAAGCTAGGAGGGATATCTAATCTTGAAGCACGTTTCACGCTTAGATGCCTTCAGCGTTTATCGCAACCGCACGCGGCTACCCAGCTATGCCCTTGGCAGAACAACTGGTGCACCGGAGGTGCGTCCGACCCGGTCCTCTCGTACTAAGGTCAGCCCTTCT
>JAFVRI010000171.1 GCA_017504335.1 Clostridia bacterium | reverse complement strand
TCGTCCAGCTCGGCAAGCAGATCAGGATTGCTTTCAATCAGCTTGCGAACATTATCCTTGCCCTGACCGATTCGCTCTCCGTTATAGGAGAACCAGGAGCCGCTCTTTTTGATAATATCCAACGAAATACAATAATCAATAATCTCGCCCGAGCGGGAAATTCCCTTGCCGTACAAAATATCAAACTCCGCCGTCTTAAAGGGAGGAGCCACCTTATTCTTCACAACCTTACAGCGAACGTGGTTTCCGTAAATATCGTTTCCGTTTTTCAGCTGTTCGCTCTTGCGAACGTCAATTCTCACCGAGGAATAGAACTTCAGCGCACGTCCTCCGGGAGTGGTCTCGGGATTTCCGTACATCACTCCCACCTTCTCACGAAGCTGGTTGATAAAGATCAGAATGGTATTGCTTTTGGAAATGACGGCAGACAGCTTTCTCATTGCCTGAGACATAAGGCGCGCTTGAACGCCCACGGTTGCCTGACCCATATCCCCCTCAATTTCCTGACGAGGAACCAATGCCGCCACGGAGTCCACTACAATAATATCAATGGCACCCGATCGAGCCAGTTGCTCGGTAATATTCAGCGCATCTTCACCACAGTCGGGCTGAGAAACCAACAAATTGTTGATATCCACACCCAAGGCCTTGGCATATACAGGATCCAACGCATGCTCGGCATCGATGAATGCCGCCTCACCGCCTGCCTTTTGAACCTCAGCAACCACATGAAGCGCCACAGTTGTTTTACCCGAGGATTCAGGTCCAAATATCTCAATGATTCTTCCTTTCGGAACACCGCCAATACCAAGAGCAAGATCCAAGGAAATCGATCCCGTACTGACTGCCTGTACCTCCATATGGGTATTCTCACCCAGGCGCATGACCGATCCCTCTCCATGCTTTTTTTCAATTTGCGAAAGCGCCGTTTTCAGCGCCTTCATCTTTGCTTCCTTGTCGCTATCGGGAGAGACCATCAATTCCACACCGAGCTTTTTCTTTGCAGTTGCCATATGCACCTCACTATATTTTATCAGTTATTCATTCCTGGGAAGAGTACAGTACCATTATACACCCACCCATAGTGATTGTCAAGGGTTTTTAAAAATATTTTTCCATAATCGGAAAATTTATTTCGTAATAAAAATGACACATATATTTTTATTTCCGATTTCGGAAAACAACAATTCTCTCTCATTCCCCCAAAAATTGGTGAAATTTCGCATTGACTTTTTTCCATGTTTATGATACAATAAGCACAATAAATGATGCTCAAGGAGGTCCTTCATATGAATCCCGAAACCATGTACCGCGCTACCAGAATTCCCAGTGCACTCGGCATTGTCGACGTGGTGCTTGATACCGATGCTTACAATGAGGTAGACGATCAGTATGCCATTGCCTATCTCCTGCTGCTGAAAAACAAGTTCAACACCATCGGCTTTACAGCCGCTCCTTTTTTCAATGCTCTCAGCACCTCCCCCGAGGATGGCATGAACAAAAGCTACGATGAGATCCTTCACATCCTCGATCTGATGGGCAGAGAGGACTTGAAGTCACACGTTTATCGCGGATCGACTCGTTGGCTCCCCGACGAAAAAACGCCCGTAGAATCGGATGCCGCCCGCTATCTTGTTGAGGAAGCACGCAATCATTCTCCCGAATCTCCTCTTCACATCATTGCCATTGGCGCCATTACCAATGTAGCATCCGCTATTCTCATGGATCGGAGCGCCATGGTGAACAATACGGTGATCACTTGGCTTGGCGGACATGGCTTCCATTATTCCCACACGGGCGAATTCAACATGAGACAGGATATACCCGCCTCCCGTGTACTCTTGGATGCCGGAGTCAACCTGACCCTGATTCCCTGTGAGGGCGTGGCAAGTGAGCTTCGCACTACCGAGCCCGAGCTGCGCCATTGGATCAAGGGGCAGAACGCACTTGGCGATTATCTCTACGAGCATACCGTGGAGGCTGCTGAAAAGAAGCACGCAGGCGAGCCTTGGAGCCGTGTCATTTGGGATGTTGCCGCCGTGGCTGCACTCCGTGACCGCGGAAGCTGCCGTTTCGTAAAATCCCGTATGGAAACGACGCCCGATCTCCGTGACGATTTCCTCTATGCCCCCAATGAAAACAAGCATCCCTTGCGCTACGTGTTCAAGATCAACCGTGATGAAATCTTCAACGAGCTGTTCCGACTGATCCGCGAAATGGGCAAGGAAGAAACGAAATAAAAAATTTACAGTTTTTTTGACCGCAGGTCTTTTTTTCCGAATCATTTTGTGATATAATAGAGTCCGTGAGCACAAAGCACTCACGGACTCTATTTTTTGCGAGGTATATCTCTATGGGCGGATTTTTTGGTGTCGCATCCCGCGAGGATTGCGTTTTTGATCTCTTTTTCGGAATTGACTATCATTCTCATTTAGGCACTCGTCGCGCGGGTATGGCTGTCTATCATCCCGAACGCGGTTTTGAAAAGGCGATCCACAACATCGAGAATGCCCCCTTCCGAACCAAATTCTCCTCTGAAATCTCTTCCATGAAGGGACTTTTTGGAATCGGTTGCATCTCGGATTTTGAGCCTCAGCCTATCTTGATCCGCTCTCATCACGGAACCATCGCGGTCGTATCCGTGGGAAAAATTAACAATGTGGATCAGATCCTTTCCGAAACCATCGTGGGAAACAGTCACTTTTTCGAAATGAGCAATGGTGAGATCAACCCCACCGAGCTGGTTGCCGCGCTGATCAACCAAAAGGATAATCTGATTGAGGGAATCCGCTATGCGCAGGAAATCATCGACGGCTCGATCAGCATGCTGGTGCTGACCAAAAAGTCTATCATTGCCGCAAGAGATCCCAAGGGAAGAACTCCTATCATTCTCGGAAAAAAGCCGGAAGGCTTCTGCGCAAGCTTTGAAAGCTTCGCGTTTTTGAACCTCGGATATCAGCCCGAGCGAGAGCTTGGCCCCGGCGAGATTGTTGCCATCACCCCCGATTCGGTCAAAACTCTGGTCAATCCCTCGAAAAATATGAAGATCTGCGCGTTTCTTTGGATGTATTACGGATATCCCTCCTCCTCTTACGAAGGAAAAAGTGTAGAAACCGTTCGTTATAACTGCGGTAAGCTGTTGGCAAGCAGAGATGGCGAAACCCCCGACATCGTCGCAGGCATCCCCGACTCGGGAATTGCTCATGCGGTCGGATATTCCAACGCATCTGACATTCCCTACGGTCGTCCCTTTGTAAAATATACACCCACCTGGCCTCGCTCCTTTACACCTCCCACCAACGAAAAGCGACACCTGATCGCCAAAATGAAGCTGATTCCGATCCACGAGCTGATTCACGGAAAGAGTCTGCTTCTCATTGACGATTCCATTGTTCGTGGCACACAGTTGGGAGAGACCACCGATTTTCTTTACGAAAACGGTGCGCGTGAGGTACATATCCGCGTAGGATGTCCCCCCTTACTTTTCGGTTGTAAATACCTGAGCTTTTCCCGCTCCTCCTCCGAAATGGAGCTGATTACCCGTCGGGTGATCACGAAGCTGGAAGGAAAGGAGCCCGACCGTGAGACCTTGAAGAAATACGTAGATCCCAACGGTGAAAAATATCAGAAGATGCTGGATATGATCTGCGAGGAATTGCACTTCACTTCCCTGCGTTATCTGAGATTGGATGACATGCTCAAGGCGATCGGTTTGCCCGAAAATCAGATCTGCACCTATTGCTGGAGCGGAGAAGAAAACTGATCTGTCTCATGATCAAAAGCCCTT
>JAFVRI010000170.1 GCA_017504335.1 Clostridia bacterium | reverse complement strand
ATTGAGAGATCCCCAAGCGCTCGGCAACCTCCTTCTGGGTCAGCTCACGTTTTCCGTTCATTCCGTATCGCAATTCAATAATCTCCCGCTCTCGCGCACCGAGTCCCGCCACCGCCCGACGGATTCTCTGTCGCTCCTCCATCTGCTCAATCTCGTTGGCGATCATATCCTCATCGCTGCCGAGAATATCCGACAAAAGAAGCTCGTTCCCGTCCCAATCGGTATTCAAGGGCTCATCAATGGAAACCTCCGAACGGGTACCCGAATGCTTGCGGATATACATAAGGATTTCATTCTCGATACAGCGAGAGGCATAGGTGGCAAGCTTGATATTTTTATCCGCCCGAAAGGTATTGATCGCCTTGATCAGCCCAATGGTGCCGATGGAAACCAGATCCTCGAGACCTGCACCCGTATTTTCAAAGCGCTTCGCAATATAGACCACCAAGCGAAGATTGTGCTCAATCAAAAGCGCTCTTGCCCCTTCATCCTTCCCCAGTCGCTCTATGATCTGTGCCTCCTCCGCACGGCTCAGGGGGGCAGGCAGCACATCCGAGCCGTTGATGTAATAAATTCCGTTTTTCCGAAGTAGCATCCAAGCACGGATCCTTCCGTATCGCATGACGATCCGACCAATCATTCGCTTGATTCCCTCACCTGCTTTTCTCCATACCGATAAGAATATCCTTCCGAGCCTCTTCATCCCTTTTCCTCCGTTTTATGTTTATATTGATACAAGCTCTGCCGGAAGCAAAATCCGATAGCCACCCGCGCTTGTTCCCAAATCCGCCAGCGCAACCATCGCATCGATCTCCCGCTCCCCTTTTTCGCCCGACACCGTTATTTTTTCCATACGCACCGCCAGAAGGATGCCGCCGCCCGACCCGGTTTTGGCAGGCACAATCCGAATATTTTTTGCGTGTGCTTCCCCTACACGATCCAATGCCGCCGCGCCGCCTGTCCTTGCCGCTCGCAAAATCTCCTCCGGCAAAATCGGACGCAATGCCTCTGTATCCGCCAAAAGGCAGGGCTTGCCTCCGATCGGCTCCCGCAAAAGATTTCCGGTATCGGTCATTCCGTAAAGGCTAATCCGTTTCCCTCCGTATGACAAGGAAACATTTGTCCGTTTCCCTGCCCCCTTACGGGAAAAGAATTTTCCACCGAGCAAGGTAAGGACTCCGCTGATCCCCGCCAAAGCCGCAAAAATCCAAACCGAAATGCCATCTCCTTCGATCGGCTCGGCACTCCCGATCCATTGCGTTTTCTTTAGAAGATTGAAAAATGCGGTCATAAATCCGCCAAGGGTCATGGAAACCGCGCAATAAACCAAAACATAGACGGGAAGAGATCGTCTCTCCCCCTTTTTACCGTATGTAATCAAGCAAATCGCGGCACAAGCAAGCAAATCCGCGGCGATCGCGGTCGCGCCCGAAATCGGCAAAAACAGGGCAACACCCGCATAGATTCCACCGATGACGGATGCCAAGGTCATTCTCCAAAACCGAACAGGTCCCTGAAGGATTTTGGAGGTAATAAAGAAGCATAGGAAGTCCATACTGAAATTGATCAAAAAGAAAAGATCCACATACACCGTCTGCTCCATTCTCTCCCCCCTTCTATACTTCTATTATACGCATTCCTTCCCGTGAAATTTGTCTCATTTCCCCGAAGGTCGCAAAAAACTTTTCAAAAAAAAGGACCGCTCCCGCCGAAGATCGGCAAGAGCGGTCTTTTCCCTTACGGAATTATGATTTTGTTGGCAACCATGCGGCGATATGGGTGGTCCAGTCCTTACCCGCCGAAGCATAGTCGGTCAGGACAAACTGCTCACCGTCGGGCGACTCAAAGCTGCAACGGGTCAGGCAGGGATTTCCGGGCAGAAATTCGCAAGCGCCCTCCGCCTTGTGGGCAATGGTTCCGTCTGCGTTTCTGCGGAAATCAAAGGTAGAATGCGCATTCTTTCCCGTACGGGAGTCGATGGCAAGCACCAAGGGCCCCTTTGCCAGCGACACGTAATGGTCGTCCGATTCCTCATGCATTACCACCACAGGGCGCTCGGAATTGTAGTGATTATCGGTATAGATTACATCGGTATCCCACACCGTAGGATAGGTTTCGCGGATCGTCATGTCAAAGGAAAGCTCCACGCTCTCCTCTCCCTTCCAGTCTCCGCGCAGAACGGCATAGCCGTTTTCCTCGGAGAAGTCACGGGCAGCGGTAATGTCATTATGTGCCGACCATGCGGGCAGACGCAAACGCAGATCAAAAGAAACAGGAGCATCGGCGGATACCGTCATACGCACCTTACCGTCTGCGGGATACTCGGTGTCGAACGCGATGCCAACGGACACGCCGTTCACATCAAGAGATGCCTCTCCCTTTTCGTAGAAATTCACGGTAACCGTCTCACCGTCAACCAAAACGGCATGACGCAAAAAGCTTCCCACTCCTGCCGAGCCGATGGACGCGCAGCAGCTATAGAAGGTCTTATCCTTGAAGATGCGAAGACCCGAATTCTTCTTTCCGCGCTTGTCGGGAGTCAGAGGGCTGTAGCTGTCAAAGGGAAGTGTCATATAAACCAACTGAGAATCGGGAGTGCCGACACCGAATTCACGGATCAACTCATCGGAGAGCTTGTGATCGGTATTCAGCGCGCCAAGATAAGCATTGTAGAAGGTCTGCTCCATGGCATCCGCAAACATGCGGTCGCCTGTCAGCTTCAGCAACCGTCCACAGAACTTCATCCAGGTAACGGATACGCAGTTCTCCTGACGGATTCCGTCCAGCGCCTTGGCAGTCTGACGCGACTTGGAGTGGTCGAACATCTCGTGAGTCGCTCCGCAACAGCCGATGACGGTTACATCGGATTCAAGAAGAGCTCTTCCAAAATTCTCGGCGGCAATGCGGTATTTTTCCACACCGGTCACGGCGTAATACTCCAAAAGTCCCTCAAAGCAGGAAATCATTTCGTATGCCTTTTCCACACCGTACTGATAGGGATAGATCTTGTTTTCATAGGCAAGCTCGAAAATGTCGTGCATATGAGAGCCGCCGTTCTCCACTACGTAGGTAGCGAAATTCAGATATCTCTTCTCCCCCGTCAGACGGTACAGCCATGCCATAGGCTCCAGAATGGAGGATGCGTTCAAACCCATCCAGCTGTAACAGCAAAGAGTGATCGGCTTTTTGCCCTCGCTCTCTCTTCCAATCCGTGCAAGAACACAATCGGCAAGACCCTTCATATAAGAAATGATCTGCGCCTTCAAGGACTCGTCGCGGCAGATGTCATAGTAATATTCCATTCCAAGCAGGACATATTTGCGGCACCACATATCCCATGCGTTGAATTCCAGCTCGCGGGTGTATGTAGAAACACGTCCGTCCTCCTCGGCAACAGTCAGCATATCCCGAACCGAAGCGGTCAAAAGCTCGTACAGCTCCTCATCACGGGTGTATTCATAAAGCATTACCGCTCCGCGAATGGTCTTTCCCCAATATTCTCCGCGCCAGCCTCGGTCACTTCCGTCAATCTGATCACGGAATTGCTGAACAAAGCGCTTCCAAAGCACAGGATCCTTGATCTGCTCCTTCATCAGGAAGCGTACCGCCCAATCGGCTACACCCTCGTAACGCTTGATTTCACAGTCCTTCATTGCATTCTCCTTTTTTCGTAAAAGTGTAATTAATCTTACCCAACAAGTATACCATACTTTTTCAAAAAAAGCAATGACATTCAAAAATATTCTCGCGCAAATGTCCGTTTCGGTCAATTGCGCGAGAAAAAAGACTGATTAACGCTCTGCCTTACTCGTCCATGGCATGGAAGCGTTCTCTGGCACGGAACAGCAAGGAAATGCACCAGATCCCCGCCAGTGCCACCACCGTGTACACGATGCGGCTTCCGAGGGCGGTCTGTCCGCCAAAGATCCATGCGACCAGGTCGAACCGAAAAAGTCCAACACTTCCCCAGTTCAATGCTCCGATCACGGTAAGGAGAAGGGCGATTCTATCCATTATCATGTCCTGTCCTCCTTTAAACGGTTTTTCTCCGTTCATGCTTAGTTTTGACCGAAATAATGTCCCCATACCGAACAAAAAACGGAAGAACTGCCAAATTTCGCATTTCACGCACTTTTTTGTTGACGAAAAAGATTGAACATGATACAATGATAACATCATTGACTTTTGATGGAGGAATCAGCATGATTCATGACGGACACAGGGAAAGAATTCGAAAGAAATTTATGAACGGAGATTCGCTGGAGGATCATGAAATTTTGGAGATCCTTCTTTTTTCCTCCATCCCTCGAGCCAACACCAATGAGATCGCGCACCACCTGATCAAGCGATTTGGCTCCTTTCGCGGTGTGTTTGATGCCAACGCCACCTCTCTGCAGGAGGTGGACGGTGTCGGTCCCTCCTCTGCGGTGCTGATCCGATTGGTATCCGAATGCATTTACCGCTATTCCCTGCAACGGCAGGACACCCGTGATCTCTTAAACAATCGAGAGGTCCTTCAGGAATATCTTCGCGCGCTTTTCATCGGCTGCGATTACGAAAAGGCAATGGTTCTTCTCTTCAACGCATCGGGACGGCTACTGGAGACCTGCGAGCTGGGAGACGGAGATGTCAATCTCGTTCACCTGTCCCCCAGACAGATTCTGACCGCTGCCGCCCGTGTCAACGCATCCGCCGCCGTACTGGTACACAATCACCCCGACGGAGTTCTTTATCCTTCCGATGAGGACCTTGCTTCTACCCTGCAGATCTCTCAGGCACTCTCTGCCATCCACGTAACGCTCATCGACCACTTCATCGTGGCAGGCGATCAATGCCGTCCGATTTTGTATCACAGAGAGGAAGCAAGCTCTGCCGAGCAAGCCCCGTCACTCTCTCTTCACAATTCCCGAAAAAAATTCACATAATTTTACGCAAATCCATGAGAAATATTAAAAAATAAGTGGTATCATATATATACATGCATTAGAGTAGGAGATTTCTATGTTAGAACTGAACCAAATCGTAAAAAAATACGAATCCGGTGACACGGAAGTGCTGGCGCTGAACGGTGTCAGTCTGAAATTTCGCAGAAACGAATTCGTCTCGATTCTGGGTCCCTCCGGTTGCGGCAAAACCACGCTTTTGAACATTGTCGGCGGACTTGACCGCTACACCAGCGGAGACCTGATCATCAACGGTGTCTCTACCAAAAAATTCAAGGACAGAGATTGGGATACCTATCGGAACCATTCCATCGGCTTTGTCTTCCAAAGCTACAATCTGATTCCCCATCAGAGTGTGCTTTCCAACGTAGAGCTTGCCCTGACTCTTTCCGGTGTTTCCAAATCGGAGCGCCGTGCCCGTGCCATTCAGGCATTAAAGGAGGTAGGTCTCGGAGACCAGCTTCACAAGCGCCCCAACCAGATGTCGGGCGGACAAATGCAACGCGTTGCCATCGCCCGCGCGTTGGTCAACAATCCCGATATTCTTTTGGCAGACGAGCCTACGGGTGCGTTGGATACCGCTACCACCGTGCAGATCATGGAGCTGCTCAAGGAGGTTGCCAAGGACCGTCTGGTCATTATGGTTACCCATAACCCCGAGCTTGCCGAGGAGTATTCCACACGAATCGTCCGTCTGCGTGACGGTATGGTGGTGGATGATTCCGCTCCCTACGAGGGAGAGCCTGTTGCGGCAAATTCCCCCGCACCGAAGAAGAACAAGCGGAGCAAGAAGACCTCCATGTCCTTCCTGACCGCTCTCTCCCTTTCCAAAAACAACCTGCTCACCAAAAAGGGTCGGACCATTTTAACCTCCTTTGCGGGAAGCATCGGTATCATCGGCATTGCCCTGATCCTTTCGCTGTCCAACGGTGTCAATCTCTTTATCGCGGGAGTACAGGAGGACGCACTGACCTCCTATCCGATTTCGATCACCGCACAAACCTCGGACTATACCGCCATGATGGGTGCCATGATGGCACACAACGAATCGGACAGTGCAGAACGAGACCCCAATAAGATTTATGTGGACGACTCCATCAGCGACATGGTGTCCGCCATGGTTTCTATGGAACAGAACAATCTGAATGCCTTCAATAAATATTTTGATGGTCGCAGGGATGAATTTAAGGACGATATTCTGGCAGTTCAATACTCCTATGCCATGGATCTTCAGATCTTCAATGCCAACACCCCTTACGGCAATAAGGGTCTGATGCAGGTCAGCCCCTCCTCGGTGCTTTCGGATTTTTCCACCGAATATTCGGGTCTGTCCGCTATCACCGACTCCATCAGCGTTTTCTCGGAACTCATGCCCGGAAAGGACGGAGAGCTGATCAATGCCTCGGTTCTCTCCCAGTATGATTTGATAGACGGAAGATGGCCCGAGCACGCCAATGAATTGATTCTTGTGGTAGACAAGAACAACACGGTTGCCAACATTGCCCTCTATATGCTGGGCATTCTCGATCCCGATGACATGACCGCGATGATGGCCGCAATGATGATGGGTGAAAGCTACGATGCCAAGACTCACGGAATGGAATTCTCCTATCAGGATTTTTATGATCTGGAGCTGTTCGTGGCATACAATTCCGATTTCTACGAGGGCATCGACGAGAGCTATACTCTTTCCGACGGCAAGAGCTTCCCGATTTGGGGAGACAAGCGGGACAAGGAGAGCTTTGAGGCAGGTTCTCTTCGTCAGGACGGAATCGGTCTGAAGATTGTCGGTGTGGTATCCCCCAGCGACAACGCAACCGCAACCTCGATTTCCACCCCCATCGCCTATACCTCCGCCTTGACCGAACAGATCCTTTCCAAGATTGACGAAAGCGATATCGTCAAGCAACAGCTTGCCAATCCCTCCTTTGACGTGTTTACGGGACTTCCCTTCGCCATTGAGGATGCCGATAAGCTGACCGATGATGAGAAGATCGAAAAACTGGAAGGATATTTCTCTTCTTTGGATGCTAAGGGAAAGAAGGATGCGTATCTCGCCATCCGCACCGAAGTAACCGAGGAAGAAATGGCAGGTTACCTTGCCAAGATCAAAACCATCATCAATACCCCCGAAAAGCAAAAGCAATTTTTGATCGACCTGTACGGCTTCAACAGCAAGAACGGCTCTTTGGCATTGGGCACCAGCGCCAACGAAGCGATTGCCGCCATTCTGCTTGCCACCGATATGCAGCCCGGCGCTACACTGGATGAGTATAAGGTTATGGTTCCCTCCATCGGCTCCATGTTTGAGCTGGACGGGATCGCTCTGGTCGATGACGAAACCAGCCCCTCCTATGGCATTTATCAAACCTATAAGGGCTTGATCGAAAACATGTACAACACGGATGAGAAGCTGGAAAACGCCTTCAACTCCATGACGGAAATGACCTTCCGCATGGTCTATTCCATGGTGGAAGAGCAGAAAAATCTGACCGAGGAGCTCTTCGAACCCACCGCGCCGCATATGGCTCAATTCATGGCGGACGTAATAAGCGGAAAGCAAACGGCAGCGGAAATGCAGATGTACCTGATCCGTCATCTCATGACCGCAAACGGCATCACCTCTCCCATGGATTCTCTGGCTCAATCTCTTTCGGCATACGTTTACGGCATGGATCCCATGACGTTGGCGGGCAAATATTACGCTACCCGTATACAGAACGACGAGGAATTCAAGAACGAAGCCATTGCCGCCCTCTTTGATTCCTACCGAGAGGATATGCAAAAAACCGAGGAATCCCGTAAGGAATATGCCTCGCTCTATCAGAACCACATGGTGAAGTCTGAAAGCACCTATGACGACAATCTGGTCGTTCTCGGATCCTCGGAGGGAGAAAAGGCGCTCTCTGCCATCAACATCTATCCCGTGGATTTTGAAGCGAAGGAAAATATTCAAAAGCTCATTGAGGATTACAATGCGCAGGCAACCGAAGAGGATCAGATCTCCTATACCGACATTATGGCAATTCTGCTTTCCTCGGTAACCGTGATCATTGATGCCATCACCTACGTGCTGGTTGCCTTCGTATCGGTCTCCTTGGTGGTTTCCTCCATCATGATCGGTATCATCACCTATATCTCGGTTCTGGAGAGAACCAAAGAAATCGGAATTCTCCGCGCCATCGGTGCGTCCAAACGAGACATTTCCCGTGTATTCAATGCGGAAACTCTCATTGTGGGCTTTGCGGCAGGAGCCATCGGTGTTATTGTCACCGTTCTCCTCTGTCTGCCCATCAACGCCATCATCCATGCGCTGACCGGAATGACCAACATCAATGCCGCCCTTCCTTGGGTAGCAGCCCTCATTCTGGTTGCCATCAGCATGTTCTTAACCTTCATCGCAGGCTTGATCCCCGCAAAGGTAGCCTCCAAGAAGGATCCCGTGGAAGCACTTCGCTCCGAATAATTGCAACAAAAGAAAGGCTCTGCCCTGAGCCCCCTCAGGGCAGAGATCAATTTAACTATGGGAAAAATCAAAAGCGCGCTTTACCGCTTTATGTACGGTCGGTACGGCTCGGATACACTGAATAAGGTTCTTCTGTGGATTTACATTTCCCTTGTGCTCATCTATACGGTTGTTTCCTTGTTTATTACCAACCCGACGGTCTCATTGACCCTTTGGCTTGTTTATACCGTTGTGGATTCCATTCTGGTCGTGGTTATTCTTTTCCGTATGTTCTCCCGTAACATTCAAAAGAGACGTAGAGAAAACGAGAAATTCTGCGGCTTCTTCCGACTTCGCCTCAACAAATTCCGAGATCGGAAAACACATATCTATTATAAATGCCCCGCCTGCCGTGCCGTGCTTCGTCTGCCCCGTGCCAAGGGCAAGCACGCCGTGATCTGTCCCCGCTGCAAGCATCGGTTTGAGGTAAAGGGGTAAAAGAAAGAGCAAAGGAAAACCTTTGCTCTTTTTCTCTTTCCCTCTTGCATATTTGACAGAAACATTATATAATAGTATTGAACGACTTTTTTGGAGTGAGATCATGAAGCAAGAAACTCTATTGCAATACATCGGCGGACGCTCCTGTGCCATCCTCGGTCTTGGCGTCTCCCACCTTCCCCTTGCCCGTCAACTGACGGAGTTGGGAATTTCTCTGACGGTTCACGATAAAAAATCCCCCGAAGAGTTAGGAGATGCCGCCCTTTCTCTTGCCGAGGCAGGTGTTGCCTTCGTTACGGGAGACGGCTATTTGAACGCCATTGAGGGAGAGGTCATCTTCCGATCACCGGGGATCCGTCCCGATCTCGGAGGCATTCCCGCCGCTATCCAAGCGGGTGCGGAGCTGACCTCGGAAATCGAGCTTTTCCTCCGTTTGACCGAAGCGGAGACCTTCGCCGTCACGGGCAGTGACGGAAAGACAACCTCTACCACGCTGACGGGAAAATTTTTGGAAGCCGAGGCAAAGCGTCGCGGCTTTGGAAACGTATTGGTTGGCGGCAACATCGGTGCTCCCCTGCTTGACCGCTTAGAGCAAACCGACCGAACCTCGCGGGCGGTCATGGAGCTATCCAGCTTTCAGCTCATGACCCTTTCCGATGCCCCTCACCACGTTGCCATCACAAATATTTCTCCCAATCACTTGGACTGGCATCACGGCATGGAGGAATACATCAAAGCCAAAACACACATCGTAGGAACACGAACACAGCGAATCGTCACCAATGCCGATAATCCCGAGACCGTCGCTTTGGCAAAAGGATGGATCGGTCAAACCGAAGAACGTCCCCCTCTGATCCTCTTCTCGTCCACCAAACACTCTTACAAAGAGATCTATGCGGATGGCTCGGCCCTCGGCGACTGCGCCGTATACGAAAAGGACGGATTCATTTGCTTTGACAATGGCTCCTGCGCCATTCCGCTTTTGGAGATTTCCCACATCCGCGTTCCGGGTAGACACAATGTAGAAAATTTCATGACTGCCATCGCGCTGACCTTCGGTTGCGTAGACCCCTCGGTCTATACGACCGTTGCCGATGAATTTACGGGTGTGGAGCACCGTTTGGAATTGGTACTCACACGGAACGGTGTGGACTATTTCAACAGCTCCATCGACTCCTCTCCCACAAGAACCGCAGCAGCACTCTCCGCTCTTCACGGCCGTGGGATCGTTGCCATTTGCGGCGGATATGATAAAAAGATTCCCTTCGCTCCCTTGGCGGATGCCCTTTGCCGATCGGTGCGTGCCGTGGTTCTCACGGGTGCCACCGCCGAAAAGATCAAGGATGCGATCCTTGCCTGCCCTGCTTACCGCGAGGGCAATCCTCAAATCAAGGAATGCCCCGACTTTGAGGAAGCGGTCAGATGTGCCTCTTCCTTGGCAAAAATCGGTGAGTGCGTGCTTCTTTCCCCCGCCTGCGCAAGCTTTGACGCGTTCAAGAATTTTGCTGAGCGAGGAGAACGGTTCCGTTCCATTGTAAACACTCTTTGACCCGCTGAAAGTTTACAAATTGTGATAGAATCGGACAGAAAAATCTGCTACAATACTTCTATAATACAGGATCAAGAAAGGAATTCGGATCTATGATCAAAAAGATTACCGCCATGGCGCTGGCACTTATATTGCTCGTCTGTGCGTTTGCCTCCTGCGGAGCGGACAATGACGGTGCGCCCGAGGGTATGAAGTCCGCTACTCTGCCCGGCGAGCCCTTTATGCTTTATGTCCCCGAGGCGTGGTCGCTGAATACCTCCAGCGGCATTTCGGGTGCTTATTTCAATTCTCCCAAGACCATTTTGGTAAGTGCCAGACATCAGATCTCTGACGCAAGCGACACGGACGCATTCATTGCCGTCTGTGAAAAAAATTATGCGGAGCAATGGAGCGAAAGCTACAAAAAGACCTCCGAAACAACCGCTACTCTGTTGGGCGGTGAGGATGCCCGCAAGCTCTCCTTTTCCATCAAGCAGGGAGAGGATGAGATCACCTGCTTCCAGGTGACCACTTATTACGCAGGCGGTTACGTTTCGGTAAACGGCTATTGTGCGACCGAGCTTTATGAGGCGAGAAAGGGCGATTTTGACGCCATTCTCAAGGAATTCAAGCTTTGCGAGCCTTCCTCAGAGCAGGGCGAGCCTGTCATGGACAAAAAGACCCCCGACGGCTTCCAGGTTGCATCCTCCGATGAGCTGGAATATCGCATGTACGTGCCCACCTCTTGGATCTGCCATGCGCAAAGCGGCACCTCCGAGGCGAAAACCGCAGACGGATCCGCTCATGTGGCAGTGTCCTCCTACGCCCCCGACTTTTCCACCAATATCAAGGATTACTTCACAAAATGCGAAGCAACCTATAAGACGACTCTGCCAAACTACAGTCTCCTTGAGCGGGATATCCCTGCCCCCACCGCCGACGGAAAGGTTGCGGGACGTACCGCTTACAGCTATATCTATACGGTAAAAGTAGATGACGTTGACATGAAGATCATGCAGACGATCTTCTTCTACAATGAAATGGCATATTCCTTCACCTACACCGCCAAGGCCGAGGCATTTGACACCTATTTGCCCGATGTCAACGCCATGCTCTCTCACTTCACCTTCCGTTGAACAGGATCAATACCATGATTTATTTAGACAACAGTGCCACCACACCTCTGTCCGACTCGGTCAAGAGAAGGATCACCGAGGTGATGGAGCAGTACGGAAATCCCTCCTCCCTTCATCCCTTGGGGCAATCGGCGGAAGCCGTTGTTGAGGAGGCTCGCACACGGGTGCTTCGGGCGTTGGGACTCCGTCCCCGCTCCACTGAGGGACGGCTCTTCTTTACCTCCTCGGGAACCGAAGCGACCGCCTTGGCGATCTTTGGCTCTGCCTATGCCAAGAAGCGCAGAAGTGCTCTGCGGATCCTTTGCACCGATTCCGAGCATCCCTCGGTCCTTCGTGCCATGGATCGGCTATCGGAGGACGGTTTTGAGATCGTAAAGATCCCCACGCATGGGGGCGTATTGGATATGAATGCCCTCAAAAATGCCTTGGACAAGCCGATCCTTTTGGCTTCCTTTATGCTGGTCAACAACGAGACCGGAGCTGTCTATTCGGTTGCGGAGGCATTCCGAGCCGTCAAAAGAGTCTGTCCCGATGCCCTTTGTCATTGCGATGCCGTGCAAGGCTTTATGAAGCTTCCCTTTACCCCCGCCGCCCTCTCTTCCGACATGATCACCGTCAGTGCGCATAAGATCCACGCTCCCAAGGGTGTGGGTGCGCTGTACGTATCCGAAGCGGTTTTGAAGGCAAAGAAGCTGATTCCCTTTTTGGTAGGTGGCGGTCAGGAATCGGGGATGCGTTCGGGAACCGAAAACGTGCTCGGCATTGCCGCCTTCGGTGAAGCGGCAGAGGAGCTTCGCCTATCCCGTGAATCCACCCGCAAGACCGTAGAGGAGCTTCGTGTCTATGCGGATGAGAAGCTTTCATCTCTTCCCCTGCGGATCAACTGCCCAGAGGGTGATTTCCTTCCTAACATTATCAATATTACGCTCCCCAACGTAAAGAGCGAGACCATGCTTCACGCACTCTCTGCGGACGGTATTTGCGTATCCAGCGGCTCTGCCTGCTCCTCCCATGCCAAGACCCCCAGCGGTGCTTTGATCGCCTTCGGGCTCTCTCCCGAGGAGGCGGACTGCTCCCTGCGGATCAGCCTTTCTCACTACAACACCAAAGAAGAGATCGACGCCCTCTGTGCTTCTCTTGAAAAGAATCTTGACCGTTTGGTGAGAATCCGACGTTGAGGAAATTCGTTACGACCGGTTTTAGGTCGCTTTTAGAAAAAGCTCCGCAAAACTTTCATACAAATTATTTTTTACTTTACTGCACGTTCCTCGTCATTGTGTAAGATGTGAGCGAATGTTCTTTCTCTAAGGTAGAAATCCGTCGGACCCTGCTGCGTCCCGACGGATTTCTTTTTTATATTTTTTAACAAATAAGAAAACAATATTGTTTTACAAAAATTATGACGAGGACAATGCACATAGGTCATAAATAACTTGTAAGAAAGTTTTTGCCAAGCTTTTTTCTAAAAAGCGTAAAAATAGTTTTTGCCAAGCTTTTTTCAAATACCCGTTTACAAAATCGATTTTTTTTGATATAATATAGGTAATTATTTTTATCACAAAAACAAGGATATTTGGGGTGAATCATTATGTCATTGGAACTTGTCAGAAACCACCTAAAGGAATACGGCCTTGATGACCGTATCCGTGAATTTGATGTATCCAGCGCGACAGTGGAGCTTGCCGCCGCGGCTCTCGGAACCGAGGGTGCGCGCATTGCGAAAACCATTTCGGTCTATGGGAAAGAGGGCGGTTGTCTTTTGATCGTCACGGCAGGAGACACCAAGATCGACAACGCCAAATTCAAGGCGCGTTTCGGCTT
>JAFVRI010000025.1 GCA_017504335.1 Clostridia bacterium | reverse complement strand
GTGTTTCTTCCCAAGGGAACCGAATACGAGCTTTCTATTGAGGAAGAGGGTGCTTGCACTGTCATGGAATTTGACGCAACCGCTACGGAGGGCGCAGTTGCCTGCGCCTTCTTTACAGGCGGAGAAAGCGAGCTCTTGGCCGCGGTGAAGAATATTCACCACTACTGGAATCTGCGCGGCCCTGCCTATCACTCCAAGTGTTTGTCCGAAATGTACAGTCTGGTAACGCAGATCGCAACCATTCAATCCTATGCCTATTCCTTGGCGGGTAAGTACCGTCTCATTCACCGCTCGGTGAAGTACATCGAAACCCATTATCACCGTCAGGATCTCTACACCCCCATGCTCGCGAAAATGTCGGGAATGGGTGAGACCTACTATCGCAGTATCTTCCAGTCGGTGTTCGGAGTTCCTCCGACCAAATATATCCAACAGTACCGTGTCGAAAAAGCAAAGACCCTTTTGGTCAATTCCGCCGGCTCCGTAGAGGAGATCGCTCTTGCCGTCGGCTTCGCCAATTCCTCCTACTTCTGCAAGGTCTTTAAGGCAACCGCGGGAATGACCCCCTCGGAATTTGCCGAGCATGCCCGCAAATTCGGATAAGGCTGCGAGGGACGCGGGGGATGCGAAGGATGCGGGGACGCGGGTCGCTTTTGAAAAAGCTCCGCAAAACTTTTATTACAAAATATGGCTTGTTTTTATTCACGTTCCTCGTCTTTGTGTAGGATGTGAGTGATACTTTTTTCTCTAAGGTAGAAATCCGTCGGACCCTCGGGCGTCCCGACGGATTTCGTTTTATAACGGTGCGTCGAGGACGTCGCCCCGTTATAAATAAAATAAAAAAGAAGAAAACCGTCGGTGTCCTCCTTCGCTTCGCTTCGGGACATATGCTTGCGCATATGTTGGCTCAGCAACGCAGTCCGACGGTTTTCAACCTCAGAGAAAAAACAATATTCTATTCGTCACACAACGATGAGAACAATGCAGAAGGGTCAAGTCATAACTTGTAATAAAAGTTTTGCGGAGCTTTTTCAAAAGCGACCCGCGTCCTTTGCGTCCTTCGCGTCCTTCGCGTCCCTCGCGTCCTTACACCTGACGCATGAGGCGGATGTAGAATTCGCAGGCGCGGTGGGCGGTTTCTATGCGAATGCGCTCGTTGTTGCCATGAATGGTAGCACGCTCGGCGGTGGTCAGATCCATAGCGGAGAAGCGATAGACACGGTCCGAGATCCTACCCCAGTGGCGGCTGTCCGAGCATTGAACCATCAAGTAGGGAGTGGTAATGGTCCCTTTCCAGGTGGAAGAGACCGCAAGGGCAACCTTTTCATAGGCATCGCAATCGGTCACCGAGATGCGGCTGGGATTCATGCCGTGAATGGCGGTGATCTCCACCGAGTCATCCTTGACCGTCTTTTGGAGATACGACAGAGCGGACTCCATGGTATCATAGGGATTCAGACGAATATTCGATACCATTTCTGCCTCGGGGGGGATGACGTTGGAAGCGGAGCTGCCCTTCATTTGTGTGAATGCCACCGTGGTGCGCATCAGCGCGTTCAGCTCGCCACCGCTTTTTTTGCAGATCATATCCAGAACGGGGGAGAAGCACCAAAGGTTGGCGAAGATCATACGATAAACAAACGTTGAATGTCTTCCGAGGGTATCGAACATTTGCGCCACAGGCTCGGAAAGATGAGAGGGGAAGGGATTTGCTTCGATTCTGCAGCAAGCCGAGGAGAGAACACCCACGGGAGTGTGAGGCTTGGGGGCGGACGCGTGACCGCCTGCGGATTTTGTACGGTAGCGCACGTCCATCATGCCCTTTTCGGCAATGCCGATCATGCCGCAGGGCGCACTGACACCGGGGAATACTCCCTCGACCACGGCGCCGCCCTCGTCCAATACCAGAGCGGGGGTGATGTGGTTGGCTTCAAAGTAATCTACGATACGGATAGCGCCCTCTCCGTTGACCTCTTCTCCACCCGAAAACGCGAAGTATACATCATGCTCGGGGGTAAAGCCTTCGGCGATCAGATGATCAGCGGCAAAGAGAACACCGCCAAAGGTTACCTTGGTGTCAAGGGTGCCTCTCCCCCAAAGCACACCGTCCTCTAAAAATCCCTCAAAGGGGGGCTTTTCCCAATCCGCCTCGTTGACGGGAACCACATCGTAGTGTGCCATGAGAACGGTAGGCTCTCCCTCCTGCTTTCCTTTCCAGCGGTAGAGCAACGCCCTGCCGTCCATGCGGGTAAGGGAGCAGACCTCGTATACGTGAGGGTACAGCTCGGGCAGACGGGCAATGAGCCCTTCAAATTCGCTGTCGTTCTCCAAGGACGCATCCCGATAGGATACGGTTTTATAGCGAACCAGTGTTCTGAGATTTTCAATAACACGGTCACGGTCAAAGTCCTCCTCCTGCTCTAAGGCGGGGGCTTGCTTTTTGGGCTTGAAGCGAAGAGTTCGGATCAGCAGAACCCCAAGGAACAGCAAAAGGAGGGCGAGAATTCCCAAAAAAATGTATGCAATCGGATTCATGTCTCACCTATCAAAGCTTTCCCTTTTTGTAAAGGATGCGCGCCACGGCAACGGTGAACACAACACCAACGGGAACCATAATGCCTACCGTGCTTGCGTTCAATGCGGGAACAAAAATGAAGAGAGCCAGCATTAGAATGATGGGAGCGATGGAAAGCTTTGCGTTCTTGGAAATAAAGACCACGGCAAGGCCTCCGAAGAGTGCGGGCAGAATCATATCAAAGGCAGGTGCCAATACGGGAGCATTCAGAAGAGGGGTCAGGGGAACAATGAAGATGACACCCAAAATGATGATCAGCGTGGTAACGATGCCCGATACCGCAATGGAGATGGTGGAGATGATCTCTCCTTCCTCCGAGGAGGGCTTGACCTTGGCACGCTCCATGGCATCCAGGGCACAGGGAAGTTTCAGGTTGGAGATGTTACCCGTCACAAAGGAGAGGTACGCACCGCCTGCGCCCAGCATGGGAACAAAGGTGAACATTTCCACAATTCCTACTGCCCAATACATGGGAAGAATGGCAAGAATACCGGTAAATAGGGCGTCCCATTGAGGGAACACACCGAAGAAGAGACAAACCGCAACGGGGAATATAAGGATCAGGAAAAAGAGAGAAAGACCCCAGATCCGTCCGTGACGGTGTACGCTGTCTAAGTAGGTTTCATTTTGACGTTTCATGATCGGTTTCCTCCTTTCTTAAGAAAGCCATGCCGTGAAGGGGATGGCGGAAGCCATGCCGCCAACCAGGCTGATGGGCAGGGCATAGTCGGTAATCCAGCGAGCCTTGAGAACCTTGGTCAACAGACCGCAGATCAGCATGAGAAGCGCGGAGGCAGCCATCACGCAAACGGGAATGAGTCCCTTGGTATCTCCCGAAAAGACGGTGGATACGTCACAGAACACATAGCCGAGGAAGGCGGAGATCATACCGAGAAACATGGCATTGTTGAAGATCTCGCCCCATTTGGCATCCTTTTTCTCCATGCTTTTAAGTCCGCTTTGGATCCTCTTGGTGCAGAGCGGAACCAGCAAAAGACCGATGATGATACCCAGGGTCATGACCCAGAGCACGGTGGCAAACTCCGAAGCGCCAATGGCCGTACCCTTAGGAAATTGATCCAGCGTGGTTTCTGCCGCTACGGTCTCATAGCTGATGGAGCCGATGACCGACAGGCGAAGCCAAGGAAGGGCAAGTCCCAGCTTTTTGGAAAGGATGACCACACCTACCAGGATCGAGACGGCGGGAGCGACAGTAAAGATGGCAGAAGAGGTGATGGTCTTTTTGAGAACGGTCTTGTCCATGCCAAGTTCGCGGGCACGGCGAAGCGCACGGTAAAGGAAAAAGACCGATTGCGCCAGCACGACCAGAATGATCAGCCCCGCGCAAATAAACAAAAACGGGTGATTGATGTTGAATTCCATGAAATTCTCCTTTATGTAGATTAATCTGTGGATTCTATGATATAAATCCCGCCCTTCCGTACCGAGACAAGTGCGCAGTTGCCTGTAAGCTCGTTGGAAACGGCATATTGAAAGGTGCGGGTAAGGGTCGCGTTCTTCAAGGGATATTTACAGCCCTCTACCGATACCCCCTTCGCCTTGTCCGACAGGCAGATAAGGGAGAGATAGCGGTAACCGCTTTTGGGGATCAGCGTGCTGGTTGAGAAGAGATAGCGGGCACGGTTCTTGCCGTCGGTGATGATGGCGGGGGCCCTTTTTTCATGAAGATCCTCCAAGATCGCCAGATTGGACAGGGTGTGGTCGAGACGGCCCGAAAGTCCGCCGATGAGTATGATCTCGTCCGCTCCCCGCTTGAGGGCGGTATCCACCGCTAACTGGGTGTCGGTAAAATCCTTTTCGGCGGGAACACGAAGTACCTCTGCCTTTTCGGGAATCTTTGCTTTTCCGATGGAATCAAAATCGCCAAGAACAATGGCGGGGGTTACGCCAAGCGCTTCGGCATTGGCAAGTCCCGAATCGGCGGCGATGCAGAGATCGTCTCCCTTGGGATGCTCGGTGATACGGGAGGGGTCAATGGAACCGCCCGTATAAATCAAGGCTCGCATGATACGTCCTCCTTATTTCCATTTTTTCTTGTTTTTTAAAATGCCATGCAGCTCCACATAGCTGTCATGACGGGATTTTGGGATCTCTCCCCTGCGAACTGCCGCCAAAATCGCGCAGCCCTCCTCCTTGGTATGAGAGCATTTGGTGTATTTGCATGCTCCGATATAGGGGATAAATTCCCGCATGGTTTCCGGGAGATCCTCGCAATCAAAGAAATCGAAGCGCTCAAAGTCCAGCATGGAGAAGCCGGGAGTATCGGCGATGTAGCCGCAATCGGAGGTATCCGACAGCGGGAAAAGCTCCACCTTTCGGGTGGTATGACGTCCGCGCTCGATCTTTCGGCTGATCTCCGAGGTGGAGAGCTTCAGCTGAGGAAAGAGGGAATTGAGCAGCGTGGATTTTCCGATGCCCGATGCCCCCGCAAAGGCGGCGATCTTTTCGGGCAGGTGCGCTTCGATCCATTCCGAGAGGGGAGCGACCCCCTCGCCCGTTTCCGCGCTGAGGGAAAAGCAGACAAAGCCCGCGGTTTTGTAGATCGATTCCAGCTCCTCCGCATAGGCGGGATTCAGCTCTCGCTTGGTGATGACCACAATAGGCTCAATGCCGTTATGCTCGGAAATGGAAAGGAGCTTGTCCTGTGTGATCAAAATGGGAGTGGGGGCTGCTGCTGCCATGGTCACAAAGAGGTAATCCAGATTTGCCATGGGAGGACGAATGAGGAAATTACGACGGTCGGCGATGGTATCGATGACGTAGTCTCCCTCCTCCGAATGACCGAGGACGACGGTGTCGCCCGGCAGAGGAGAGATTCCTTCATGACGAAAGGAGCCTCTGGCACGGCAGGAGACCTCCGTACCTACAGGCAGATCCTCGGAGTCCAGCAGTCGGACCGTGTAAAGTCCGCCGACTCCCTTTAGAATTTTTCCGTTGGTTTGATTCATAGTAATTCCTTATTTATATAATGTGGGGATTTTCATAGGATTCTTTTAAGGCGAGCTGACGTAAATATCCACCGACCACACGGAGGAGGTCAGAGGAGTGCCGGGCAGAGGGGATTGGGAAATCACCGTACCGCGAGGAGCGGCATTGCCGATGGGATAGACACGGCCCACCGTCAAGCCGTATTCCCGCAACAGCCCGGCGGCTTCGGTCTCGCTTCGACCGTACAGATCGGGAACGGTCTTGAGCATATATCGGTCTCCGAGACTCACGCAAAAGGAGATCTCGGTGCTTGCCTGTACCATGGTATAAGCGGGGATTTGCTGGTCGATGACCGTACCCATGGGAAGGGATGAGATCTGATATTGGATTCTTCCTACCGAAAGCCCCGCATATTGCAAACGGTCACGGGCGGCAGATTCCGAAAGCCCCGAAAGATCGGGCACGTAGGCACGGCGCGGCTTCTGACCGCCGCTGACGCGCAACGTGACGGTATCGCCCTCATAAAGAGACGTGCCGCTTGGCGGATCGGTGGACAGGACGGTTCCAAGGGGACGGGAGGAATATTCCTCGGTCGCTGTTACCCGAAGAGATCGATTCTGAAGGACCAGCGAGGCATCCCGCAGGGATTTCCCCGACAGATCCTCCAAGGTATATGCCGCGGGTGCTTGACTGACGGTGAGAACCAAATCGGGATAGGCTTCCGAGGAATAGATCCGTCGGCTGACACCTCCGCGGGGGATTTGAGAGATCACCGTGTCGGGGGAATAAGAGGGATTTTTCTCATAGTGTACGATCAGATTCAAGGGAAGCTCCTCCGTGGAAAGGGAGGAAAGCGTCTTTCCCGTCAGATCGGGAACCGTCAGGGTCATATAGGGGCGTCCAAAAGGGGCAAAGATGACTAGGAAAATAACGCAAAGGGTCAGGGCAGTAGCCGCTCCTGTCCAAAGACACAAACGGCGGAGCAGACGGAGAGTCAGCCATTCCCTTCGATGCTTTCTTTTTTGCCGCATTCGGGCAAACAGAGCGCGATAGCCGTCTGCTACCCGCTTCACGGCGATGCGAAAGCGATTGGGTGCCTTTCGCTTGTTTCCGACCTGTAAAAAGGGCTCAGGATCGGACAGACGGTAAAATCGGGAGGGTGGAATCGGACGCAGCTTGTCCGAGCCCTTCAGACGTATGGATACATGAGAGGAGCGGGGATTCCGCTCCTTTTTGGATGGGGTGAATTTGTATTTCATGGCTCGTCTCCTTTATGGAATATGTAGAGACGAGAGGGGACGGACGTTACGTATCCTTCTGCTCCTCGGCACGGCGAAGCTGACCGCAAGAGGCATTGATGTCCGATCCGAGACGTCGGCGGACCGTGGCACGGATTCCCTTTTTCTCAAGGATCGCGGCAAATCGGTCGATGGCGGCTTGATCCGAAGCGGAGAAGTCGGTCTCGGTCACAGGGTTGACGGGAATCAGATTCACGTGAATGGGGAAGGTGGCGGAATCCTTTGGAGAACGAAGGGCGCTGTTGAGCAGACGGGCAAGATTGCTTGCCGCCTCGGGGGAATCGTTCTTTCCCGCAATGAGGGTATATTCAAAGGAGATCCTGCGTCCCGTGACACCGTAATAACGGCGGCAGGCGGCAAGCAGCTCCTCAATGCTCCATTTTTTGTTGACGGGCATGATGGCGCTTCTGGTCTCATTGTCCGAGGCATGAAGCGAGATCGAAAGGGTAATGGGGAAATTCTCCCGCGCCAGCTTATCGATGCCCGAAACCAATCCGCAGGTTGAAAGGGAGATATGGCGGTATCCGATGTTCAAGCCCTTTTCGTGACCTACAAGGGTCAGAAAGCGAATGACGTTGTCGTAATTGTCCAAGGGCTCTCCGATGCCCATCATAACGATGTTGGAGATTCGCTCACCCATGTCCCGCTCGGCGGCAATGATCTGACCCAGCATCTCGGAGGGAAGCAGATCGCGTACCTTTCCGCCAATGGTGGAGGCGCAAAAGGTGCATCCCATGCGGCATCCTACCTGAGAGGAAATGCAGATGGTGTTGCCGTGCTTGTATTTCATGACCACGCTTTCCACACAGTTGCCGTCACGGAGGGAAAAGAGATACTTGACCGTTCCGTCAATGGCGGAAACCAGCTTGCGGCGTACGGTGGGAAGAAAATAGTAGGAGACCTCCGAGAGCTTTCCCTTGAGGGCTTTGCCGATGTTGGTCATCTCCTCGGGGGAGATGCCGTGATGCATGGGGGAGAACATCTGCTCGGCTCTGTATTTCGGCTCTCCCAGCGAGAGAATCAGCGCACAAAGCTCCTCGGGCAGAAGGGAAAGCAGATCTTTTTTTGTTGTTGTTTGATCCATTGATGCGTTCATCCTTGCTTTTTGAATTTGGCGACGAAAAAGCCGTCGGTGTGATGGATGTGGGGCAAAAGGGTGATGCTTCCCGAAGGAACCGAAAGATCCCCTACCGAAAAGGGCTCGAGGACAAATTCGGGGTGCCGTTCCAGAAAACGGGTCACATTGCCCTCGTTTTCCTCGGGGAGAATCGTGCAGGTAGAATAGAGAAGTATTCCGCCCGCCCTTACATATCGGCAGGCATTCTCCAGAATTGCCAGCTGAATGTCGGGCAGTGCTGAGGAGGCGGCGGGGTCCTTATAGCGAAGCTCGGGCTTTTTGGCAAGCACGCCAAAGCCGGAGCAGGGAACGTCACAGAGAACGCGGTCGGCTTTGCCGAACCACTCGGGCAGAGGATCTCTGCCGTCACGGACGGCGGGGGTGATGATGTCGATCCCCAAGCGTGTCGCTCCCGAGGCGATCAGGGGGAGCTTTTTCTCGTGGAGGTCAAAGGCAAGGATCGTTCCTTCATTCTTCATGCGAATGGCAGAGCCAAAGCTTTTGGAGCCGGGGCAGGCGCAAATGTCCATGACCGTCTCACCCTGCTCCGCACCCAACGCCTCCACGGCGATCTGAGATGCCTCGTCCTGAACAAAAAAGAGTCCTTCCTCAAATCCAAACAGCGATCGGATCGAGCCGCGAACCGCAAGACCTCTTGGAGAAAAGGGAGTAGGAGCGGCACCGTCGATATGGGTCGCCAGCTCCTCACGGGAAATTTTCAAGGTATTGACCGAAAGAGTGGTGGGGGGAACCGAGCCGAAGGCGGTAAAGAGTACCTCGGCTTCTTCCTTGCCAAATACGGGCAGAAGCTTTTCCACCAAGGGCTTGCCCACCGAATATTTCACGGACAGATAGTTTGCCGTGTCGATCTCATCCGGAAGGGTGTGAACGGGTGTGCGTTGGGCGCTCCGAAGAATGGCATTGACAAAGCCTGATGCCTTTTTGGAAACCAGCGCGACCGTTTCATTGACAGCGGCATGGGCGGGAATGCGATCCATATAGGAAAGCTGGTAAAGCCCCAATCGAAGAGCGGTTCTGACCGCAAGGTCAAGCTGCTCCGTGGGACGGGAGGACAGGGAAGCGATCCGATGATCGAGGGTGATCCGTCGCTCGGTCACTCCGTAAACGAGGGCGGAGCAAAGGGCGCGATCACTGTCGGAAAGCCCCGAACGGACAAGG
>JAFVRI010000169.1 GCA_017504335.1 Clostridia bacterium | reverse complement strand
GGGAAAACTTCTTTCAAGAAGTTTTCCCTCCCCCGCAAAAATATAATATCATTTCATCGATTCAAAAACCGATCGGCAAGAAGGTTGATGTAGAAGCCGCCGAGAACCGAGCGGGCCTGGAATTCGGCCTGCTTTGCGGTAGAGGTATAATACCAGTCGGTGATCGGCACGCGGTCCTCGCTCTCGCAGATCATGCGAGCGATAGAGGCGTAGACCTTCTTGGTGTAGGCGGGATCGTCTGCCATCACAGTGGTCCAGGCCATCCAGTCGAGCTTGGTATAGTCGGAGCGGCTGTCCAGCGGCACACCGTAGCGGTTCATCTGCATCTTGTAGCGCGCGATCTCCTCGCGGCTGACCGACTCCTCAAAGAGTCCCAGACCGAGCAGGCGGTCCCAGATGATGTTGTACTTCATGCTCCAGGTATCGTCGCGGTCAAAGGTCAGGCGGTAGCCCTTGCCGTTCTGCTTTTTGGCATCCTTTACCCAACGGCTTGCCATATCCTTGGCTGCCTCGGCGTACTTGGGCGCGTCAAAGAGCTGCGCGTAGGCGCCAAGCGCCACGATGGCCTTGAGGCTGAGGTTGCAGTTGTGAGCGAGGTGACCCGCAAAGTCATCGGTGCAGAGCTGGTTTTCGGGGTTGTAGCCGTACTCCACCAGGTAATCTGCCCATTTTTCCAGCAGATCCTTGTTCTCTTCCGCGATCGAGCGGTCGCCGTCGGCACGAACACAGGCCGCCACGGTCAGGATCGCATTGCCGCATTCCTCCACAGGCATCTGCTTGTCAAAGAGCAGCTCGCCGTTCTTGAGTCCGTACACCTGTCCGTTGCAGAAGGGGTAGCGGCCGCAGTCGTGCGGAGCAAACTCGTATTTCCACGCGTCCTTGCGCGCAAACTCGAAGAGCGGGCGCATCATGGCGCGAACCAGCTCGGGATTGTAGATGAGGAAGAGCGGGATGGAAGGATAAGTGACGTCGAGAGTTGCGAGGCAGCCGTTGGAGAAGCACTCCTTGGAGAGGAAGTATTGCTTGCCGTCCACCAACACCAGCTTGTGCGCCGCAATGGCCTGGCGGTATGCCAGGGATCCGATCTTTTCGTATTCGGGCGAGACCTTTTGCATGTCTGCCATCATTCCGGCGTCAAATTCCGCGCAGGCGGCGCGCAGAGCCTCGGCCTCCTTCACGGCTACGTCGAGCATGGCCTCAAAGCTGCCGTACACGCTCATATAGTACGCGTCCACGGGATTGCCGTAGTGAACGATCGAATGAACGTCGTCGTAGGCAAAGACCACCGTATCGGAGAGCTTATCGGAGTGGGTGCAGAGCATCGGGATCTTCGCGTGGGAGATCGGCTTGGAAAGATCCACATCGCGGAATCTGTCCACATACCGTCCCTTGAAATACTTCCAGCGGCTGCCCTTGATCGGCAGCACCTCGGCATTGGGATGCACCAGATGCGCGTATCCCCAGTCGATGCGCACGTCGTCGCCGTCGCGGTTCAAAACCTTTTGGTCGGCCACGCCCATGCTGACGTGTCCTGCCTCTGCCTTTGCGGTGTAGGCCTGTCCGTTCATGTCGGCAACCAGCTCGGGCGAGAGGTCCACGTAAAATTCAAAGCTATGTCCCTCTTCCAGGGGGGTGATCTCGTAGAAGAGATAGGAAACGGGACGGGACATGACCTCGGGGCGGTCGAGCAAAAGGGGCGTGAGGAAGGTTACCTTAAGCGTGCAGGCCTTGTGTGAAAAGGTGTACACACTGGAGGTGGGCGTTACCGTAACGGAGGTCTGCTTGAGCGCCTTTCCGTTGGCCATGTAATAATCCTTGACGCCGGCAAGGCCCATAAAACGGTAGGGCACGCCGTCGATCAGCAAAATGCCGCACATCGATTGACCGTGACCGGTCCAATGGCGGGTGGTATCGGCGTTGAGATCGTTCTCAAAGCTCCATACGCTGAAATACGGGTCGCATGCGATCAGCGGGACCGCAGTTGGGCGAAATGCTTTTTTCATAGCTATGTATCATCCTTTCTGTTTCAGTAGTGTCCCGTTGCTTTCACGGCTGGGGACGAAATATACTGCTACCTTTATTATACCGCGTTTATTTTTTAAAATCCATGGGTATTTCCCACACGGGCATGAGGATTCTTCGCATACGGCGGGTTTTGAGGGACGGAGAATAAATATCCACCCGCTATTGCGGGTGGATATTTATTATGTGCTTTTAGTCAATTGCAATAAAAAATGTGTTGACAAGGCGTACTTTCTTTGATACAATATAAATACAGAGTACGCGAAATCAAATCTTGACTTTGTAAAAAATACCAAGAATGGAAGAGGACACAGAGAACCGTCCCCTGTGTTCGTGTGTTCGGAGGTTTACTTATGACACAGCAAGAATTTTTAAAAAAAATAACGGACGTTTTCAAATCCTACGGATTTCAAAAAAAGGGAAACAACTTTTATAGAGACTTTGGGAATGATATCCTGGGAGTGATTGGCCTTCAAAAATCGAATTATGGACCAGATTATTATGTTGAGTACGGTTATGCTTTTTTATCAATCAATGCCCATGCCCCTTTTCCCAAGTATTATCAAATGAATTTGAGTTTAGGGAGAATGATGTTCGATTTAAATAAGAAGCCCTCGAGAACTGTTTCTTTTGAAGATTTGACAGATGCAGGGTTGCTTTTAACAATGGAAAGAACGCTTCCTCTTTTTTGCAATGCAGGTAAAATTGGGAAAGATGAGATTGTTCGGTCATATCCAATGTCTCAAATTGCATATTTTCGTGGAAAATCAACCCCGGATTATTTAGGATTGAAAGGGGATAATTTCAAAATTCTCCCTTGAAAAAACATCAGAATATCAAACTTATATAACAATTCCCCCGCCTCGGAGCAATCCGAGGCGGTTTTTGTATCACGAAAACCCCGCCATAGTGGCGG
>JAFVRI010000168.1 GCA_017504335.1 Clostridia bacterium | reverse complement strand
GGTGTCCTTTGCGTTGGCTGGGGCACTAGGATTCGAACCTAGGTAATGACGGAGTCAGAGTCCGTTGCCTTACCGCTTGGCGATGCCCCATTGATTCAACACACGATATTATAACAGATTGACCGTCTCTTGTCAAGAGTTTTTTGAAATTTTTTCCGACTTTCTTCTTTTTTCTTTTCCGCCCATTCGACGGGGTTTCACCTTATTCTTTTGTCATTGGGAAAATATTATGCACTCCAATCAAATTTTTATAATAAAAATTAAAATTTCAGTTGAAATCCGAAGAAGAATGTGGTATAATAGGAAAGTCGAGGAAAAAGCATTTCCCCACAAAAATATTTCTGCCCGTGGCACAGCTGGATAGCGCGTCAGACTCCGACTCTGAAGGTCGAAGGTTCAAATCCTTTCGGGCAGGCCAAAACCAGAAGCCACCCGTAAAGGTGGCTTTTGGTTTTCTGAGCGAAAAAGGATTTGAAGGCGGAGCGGGAGTGAATGACACCACGGTGTGGTGTCAGAGCCGCGTAGTGACCGAGCCCGCAGGCGAGACCAAATCCTTTCGGGCAGGCCAAAACCAAAAGCCACCCGCAAAGGTGGCTTTTTTCTTTCTATATTTCAACACCGAGGTAACACCATGAAAACACTTTATACCAAAGCCGATCTTTTCTCTCAACTGGATGCCATGAGGATCCCCCGTGACCGCGTGGTGCTCATGCACTCCTCTCTCCGTCTCATTGGAAATGTGGAAGGGGGAACCCAAGGGCTTTTGGATGCGCTCATTGAATATTTCACCGAGGAAGGCGGACTTTTCTGCGTTCCTACCCATACGTGGATGAGTCTTGATGAAGAGATCACACTGGATCTGTCCGACCCCAAAACCTGCCTTGGCGCCTTTTCCGACTTCTGTGCCGCCGATCCCCGCGCGATCCGCTCCGAGCATCCCAGCCACTCCATGGCGGTGTTCGGTGACCGCGACCGTGCCCTCGCCTTCGTCAAGGACGATGCCACAGTCACCTCCTGTACCTCCCCCGACAGCTGCTACGGAAAGATCTATGACATGGGAGGAACCATCCTATTGGTTGGCGTTTCTCATAACCGAAACACCTATCTCCATTGTATCGATGAGATGTTGAATATCCCCAATCGGATGTCCGACCGTCCTTATACACTGACCGTTAAAAAACGCTCGGGAGAAGTGATCGCACGCAACATGAGGATGCACGGTTGTGATTTTACCGATGACATATCCCTTCGGTTTCCTCATTATGAGATCCCCTTCCGTTATCACGGCGCCATCACCGACGGCTTTTTGGGGAATGCTCCCACACAAGCCTGTGACGCAAGGATCATGAAGAACGTGATGGAGATGATTTTCCATGCCGCAGGGGATGAAGATCCCTTGAGGGATGAGCGGCCGATCCCGCCAAAATGGTACGTATAAAAGCACTGTAAAAAAACTGTGAACAAATATCATTTTTTCTTGCAGTACCCATAAAAATATGCTACAATGATATTGTCAAAAAATTTATGAAAAAGGAGAAATACTATGTTTGACACCATTCTCGGCTACATCGAAAAGGTATGGGCGATCGGCGTTGTTCGCTTCATCGTTTACCTCGCAGTAGCATTCCTGGCTGCCGGACTCGCAAGCTGGCTTGTTACCAAGCTTCTCAAGCTCTGCAAACTCGACAAGAAGTTGGACAAGTGGGGTGTGAATGAAGGCGCACTCGGCACGTCCATGAAATTCGTTGGAAAGCTGGTTTACCTTGTTGTATTCCTGCTCTTCCTCCCCAGCGCTCTGGAGGCAATCGGCATCCAGTCCGCTTCCGGACCCATCAACGGTCTGGTTGACACCTTCATCGGCTACCTGCCCAACATCATTGCGGCTGTGATCCTCGTTTACGTTGGTATCCTGGTTGCACAGATCCTTGGACAGATCGTTTTGGTTCTTCTGAGAAAGACCAAGATCGACAACCTCATCAAGAGAAGCGACGAAGAGGGCAAGAAGGTTGTTCTTCTTTCCGATGTTCTCGTTAAGATCCTGATGGGTGTGATCATTCTCGTTACCGTTGCTTCCGCTCTGGGCGTACTCGGTATTGAGGCAATTTCCGCTCCCGCAGCAGGAATCGTCAATGCCATTTTTGGTGCTATCCCCTCCATCCTTCTGGCTGTTGTGGTTGTTACCGTTGGCATCTTTGTTGCAAGCCTGGCTTGCGGCGTTCTTTACAACGTACTCGTTGCCGCTAACTTCGACAACGTCGTTCTCAAGGTTGTTCCTCAGCTGAAGGTTTCCGCAACCAAGATCGTTGTAAACCTCGTCAGAACCATCATCATCATCTTTGTTGCCGCTCAGGGTGTTGAGGCTCTGAACCTCTCCGTCCTGACCATGATCGTAACCGCTCTGGTTTCCTACCTGCCTCTCGTGATCAAGGCAGCTGTGATCCTTCTGGTTGCATTCATCGGCGCAAACCTGCTGGAAGGCATCATCGTGAAGGCAAACGCAAAGGCTGCAGGCCTTGCGAAGATCGTTAAGGTTGGCATCTTCACCGTTGCCGGCTTCATGATCCTGTCTCAGCTGGAGATCGCTTCCACCATCGTCAACACCGCATTCATCGTTACCATCTCCGCTGTTGCCGTTTCCTTTGCTCTCGCATTTGGTCTGGGCGGCAAGGACTTCGCGAAGAAGACCCTTGACAGAGTAGATGACAAGATCGAGAACTGCAAGAAGGACGACGAAAAGGACGCTTAATTGCTTTCCGATTCAATAAAAAAGCAGATGACCCTCGGGTCATCTGCTTTTTGTTTTTTATACGGAAGTCTTTTCGAGAAGATCTTTGACGTAATACGCATTGGTATAGGCTTCCCGTCCCTCTTTGTCCCGAACGATGAAGCGAATGTAATCATGCTCCTTTTTGTTCATCGTAAAGGAGGCTTCCGTGAAAGTCTCTCCCTTTTTCTCCGGCGTTTTCATACGGTTGTATCGCTCACCCGATGCCATAATGATGCGAACCGCCTCCGAGGTTTTGATATACACTCTGCCGTCCTCATAATACAGCTCACGGATCTCGGGTCCCTCGGATGCGTAAAAATGACCGTCCAGCAGGGCTTGCGTGACCGTACCGTATTCCAGCTTCTTTGCCTTGATCACGGTAAACGCGCCAAAGGAATCACACATGGGGTGACCCATAGGATAGACGTCGTGGTTATCATCTGCGGCAATGCAATAGATCGGATTGCCGTGATGCAGAATGTTGTCATACAAAACTCCCGCGTGCTCCTCATGTCCCGTTACGACCGAACCGGTATTGACGATCTCCATGGCGTGCATACCGCGGTAATTTAAGTATTCTCCTGTCGATTCCAAGGACCAGATGGGGTGATTGTAGGTCACGAAGAAACGGTCGTTTCTGCCGTCCTCCATCAACCCGTTGATAAAATCGGCATCGTACCGACGGCAGATCGGCTCTCGCTCGGGATCCAGCTCCACCCGATCCCGATTTTGGTCGATGAAAACGCTGTCATGATAGATCCTTTGTACCGTCCGATCCCGATCCAAGGCGATCATGCAAAAATGACAGGTCTTTTTATGCTCATCCCACGTTCCTTCCTCAGGCACGTCGATCTCATATCCGTTCAGAGGGAGAAACTCCTCGTCGGCAAGATCGTTGTGGGTCACAAACACATGATGGTCGGTATAGGCAACGATGGAATATCCGTTTGCTTTGTACCGTTCCTTGATTTCTTCCACTGTCCACCGTCCGTCGGATACGGTGGAATGGCAATGAAGATTGGCTTTATAAAACTGTCCTTCTGCGGGCAAAAGATCGATCCTCATAGAAATTCTCCTTTTTTGTTTTGCTCATTATAGCACAGGTTTCCTGTCATTGTCAATATATCTTCCGCCAAAAAAAGCAGGAATCATTGAAAAAAAGCGAAAGATGTGCTATAATTATTTCGTATTTCAAATAACGAGGTTTTCTACCGTGAGTCAAAAAAGTTTATCCCGTGATTTTACACACGGGAATCTATGGAAGCAACTGATTCTCTTCTCCCTGCCCTTTATGGCATCCAATGCCTTGCAGGTGTTTTACAGTACCATTGATATGCTGATCGTGGGAAAATACGTCGGTACGGCGGGGCTTTCCGCCGTGGCGCAGAGCAGCCAGATCATGAACTTTGCCACCATGCTCTGTCTCGGATTTTCCAACGGCGGACAGATCCTGATCTCCCAAGCCCTGGGCGCCAAGAAGCGAAAAGAAATGAACGACGTCATCGGCACGCTCTTCACCTTCATCGCCCTTCTTTCCGTGGTACTGACTGCTATCGTTCTTCTGTTCCGCGATCCCATCCTGACCCTGATTAAGGTTCCCGTGGAATCCTACGATATGGCGAAGGATTACATGATCATTTGCGGAGCGGGGCTGATCTTCACGGCGGGCTACAATCTGCTCTCCGCCATTCTTCGGGGCATGGGAGACGCCAAGCGTCCCTTCCTCTTTATCGGCATCGCCTCGGCGGTCAACTTGGTGCTTGACATTCTCTTTACGGGCATCTTCGGTTGGGGTGTGGCGGGCACCGCATGGGCGACCATTATCGGTCAGGCGGTCTCCTTCCTCTTCTCCCTCGTGTATCTCTTCCGCCGCCGTGAGCAATTCGGCTTTGATTTCCAAAAAGAAAGTTTTCTTCCCAACCGAAAATATACGGGCATGATCGTCTCCCTGGGAACGCCCATGGCCATCCAATCGGGGTGTATCAATCTCTCCATGCTCTTTGTCAACGCCATGATCAACAGTGCGGGCGTTGTGGCATCCGCCACCTTCGGTGTGGGATGCCGCATTGACGATATCATCAACAAGATCTCTCAAGGCATTCAGTATGCCGCCATGCCCATGGTCAGCCAAAACATCGGTGCGGGAAAGCAAAAGCGGGCGCAGAGCGTGGTTTGGCGCGCCATTACCTGCTCCGCTATTCTGACCGTCTTTTTCCTGACCCTTTACGTCTTTTTCGGGACCGCCCTCTTCCGTCTCTTCTCGGATGACGTTGCCGTTCACGAAATGTCGGGCACGTTTATTTCCGCCATCCTTTGGATGTTCCCCGCCTTTGCGGTCATGCGCGGAAGCGGCGCCTTCATTCAGGGCATCGGAAACGCCAAGCTCTGTATGGTTCTGGCGATCTTGGACGGCGTGGTCCTTCGGATCGGGCTCAGCTGGCTGTTTGGCATCGTCTTTGGTTGGGGATTCTTCGGCTTTGTCCTTGGATATGCCCTCGCTCCCTACGGATATGCCATTCCCAGTATGCTCTATTTCCTTTCCGGTATGTGGAAGAAACGAAAGACTTTGGCTGAAAGGTTATAATGTTTGAAAGGACTTAAATCATGAAAGTTTATCTCATTCAACCCGCGTATTCGACGGATTATTCTCAAATCGACCGTTATTTTGAAGATCAGCTCAAGCTGATGGATTCCTGTGATGCTTCCGCGGACTTGATCGTTCTGCCTGAAATGTGTGATATTCCCTGCTTGGCACCCAACAAGGAAAAGGCGGACGAGGCATCCCACAAATTCAACGCCCGTATTCTGGAGGCTTCGGCGGATCTGGCGCGCCGTTGCCATGCCATGGTGTTCGTCAGCGCGCGGGCTCCCGGCGAAAAGGGAGAGCGAAACGCCACCTATGCCTTCAACCGTCAGGGCGAGATTGTGGGCATTTACTACAAGCAACACCTGACCCCCGGCGAGGTGACAAAGGTTCGCTTGGACAGCGACTACACCTTTGAGCATTCCGAGCCTACGGTCATTGAGATGGAAGGGCTTCGCTTTGGATTCCTGACCTGTTATGACTTCTATTTCTATGAGGCATTTGCCAATATGGCGCGGCAAAATCTGGATGTGATCATCGGTTGCTCCCACCAGCGAAGTGACACCCACCGCTCCTTGGAATTGATGTCCGCGTTTCTTGCGTACAACACCAACGCTTACGTGGTTCGTTCTTCGGTCACCATGGACGAGCGGTCGGATATTGGCGGCGCTTCTCTCGTTGCCGCTCCCACGGGCGAGATCCTGCTTTCCATGAAGAGCCGTGTGGGCGTGGAGACGGTGGAGATCGACCCTCATGCCAAATATTTCAAGCCCGCGGGCTTTGGCAATCCCCCCTCCGCGCACTATGAATACATCGAAAAGGGACGCCGCCCTTGGAAATATCGCCCCGGCGGCTCCGCCATCGTCCGTCACGATGACATCATGCCCTATCCCAGAACCTGCGCTCACCGCGGATTCAACACCGTAGCCCCCGAGAACAGTCTCCCCGCTTACGGCGCGGCGGTCGCCATGGGAGCCGAGGAGATCGAATTCGACCTTTGGTTCACCAAGGACGGAGAGGTGGTCTCCATTCACGATTCCACTCTGGACCGTGTTTCCAACGGAACGGGCAAGATCTGGGAATACACCCTGGACGAGCTTCGTGCTTTGGATTTCGGCTGCAAACGAGGCGAGGCGTATGCGGGCATGAAGATCCCCACCTTTGAGGAAATCCTCAAAAAGCTGGCTTGTCACTGCGTCATGAACATCCACCTGAAAACAGGTGGAGACAAACCCGAATATCTTGGGAAAGTAGTGGATCTCATCAAGAAATACGATTGCGAAAAGTACGTATATTTCATGACGGGTGACGATGAACTGCTTGCCCGTCTGCAAAAGGAATACCCCGAGATCCCCCGTTGCTGCGGCGGCGGAAAGAGAAAATGGGAGATCGTGGATCGTGCCATAGAATACGGCTGCAAGAAGGTTCAGCTCTTCAAGCCCTATTTCAACCAAGAAATGATCGACAAGGCACACGCAAACGGCATCATCTGCAACGTGTTCTGGTCGGATGATCCCACCGAGACCGACCAATTCCTTGACATGGGAATCGACGTGATCCTCACCAACGATTACAACCGCATCGCGCAAGTGGTGGCAAAGCGGGAAAAATACGTAACCTATTAAATTAAGTTAAGAAACAAAAAGGAGACAAATTCCATGAAAGTCGTAAATCTGATGTGTTTCGTCCGACAGATCGACGAACGATTGAAAAACTCCACCGAACAGCTTTTTGATTTTACGAAGCAGCAGGTGGCTCTGGTCAACGAATATCCCGTAGATAAGACCTTCCTTTTGCAATACGATACCGTTTCGGACGAACAGTTTGTCCGTCTTTTCAAGGAAGAGACCGATGAACGTACCGAGCTCGGTCTTTGGTATGAGATCGTGGAGCCTCTGACCACCGCCTGCGGACTTCCCTACCGAAGCGAAAACGGTTGGAAATGGGACTGGCACATCATCCCCGGCTTTTCCATGGCATACACGCCCCATGAGCGTGAGCTGCTCATTGACGAAGCCATGCGAAAATTCAAGGAGGTCTTTGGGTTTTATCCCAAGACCGTGGCAAGCTGGCTCATCGACACCCACACGGTCAATTATCTGACCGAGCACTATGACATTTCTGCCATGGCGATCTGTCGTGATCAAGCAAACACCGATGCCTACACCCTTCGAGGCGGCTACTTCAACGGAGGATACTATCCCTCCAAAAGCAATATGTTTACCCCCGCTCAAACGGCGGAATATCAAGGAAAGACCCCTATTTTCCGACTACTCGGCCCCTGCCCCATCTACAACTACGATGAGAAAAAATACGTCTCGGACGAAATCAAGGCGATCAAGCACGTGTGCTTCACCTTAGAGCCCGGTTGCTTTGTGGGCTCTACCCCGAAGATCACCGATTGGTTCTGGCATGCCTATTATGACAACGAATCTCTCGGGTTCTCCTATGCACAGATCGGTCAGGAGAACAGCTTTATGATCTTCGGCGAGCAGGTGCTTCGCGGAATGCGGATGCAGATCGAGCAGTTGCTTGACAGAGGCGACGTGACCTTTCAAAAAATGAAGGATACGGGAGATGCCTTCCGCGGCCTTTATTCCGAAACTCCTGCCACCGCCGTTTCCGCCATGGACACATGGGACACCGAGGATCTGCAATCGGTATGGTACGATTGCAAGCACTACTCCGCCAATCTGTTCCGTGCGGGAGAGCGGATCTTTTTCCGTTCGTTCTTTCTCTTTGACGAGCGAGTCAAGGATCATTATTTGGAAAAGACCTGCGAGACCTTTGACGCCGTCTATGAAAATCTCCCTCTGATCGACACCATCTTTTGCGAAGGCGAAGAAGGCGGCGCCTACGGTCTTTCCCTTGATACCGAAGGCGATTCTTTCGTAACGGAACGGGAAGGAGAAAATGCTCTTCGTATTCGCTTTGGCGAGGATTCGGTTCTCTTCCGCGAGGATCGGATCGAAATTCGCGCCAAAGGGCTCTATCTCTATCGCAAAGCGGTGCCGACCGCGCTCTCGGTGGAAGCCCACACCCTTTCCTTCCGTTATAAAGATGCTTGCTACCGTGTGGAAATTGAGAAGGGTACGGCAACTCTTCTTGACAACGGCGATATCAAAATCTCGTCCGCAGACGATCAAATTCTTCTCCGACCCGCTCGGGCGTGAAAGAAAAAGAGAGTAAAAATCGGTCATCTTTTTTCAAACCCATTGAAAAATCAAGGGCTTGTATTATAATAGTTCCATAAAACCATTCATTTTAAAAAGAAAGATGAGGTAACAACAGATGAAAATGAGAGCTCCTGCCGTACCGTTGATCACGGTCGATCCCTTCTTCTCGGTCTGGTCTCCCGACACCACGCTGAATTTTGCCAAGACCATGCACTGGACGGGCAAGTCCAACAACATCCTCGGTACCGTCTGTGTGGACGGTGAGGAATATTCCTTCCTCGGTTACCATCGCAACCGCACGAAAATGAAGCAGATCTCTCTGGATATTGACGCGCTTTCTACCCGCGCGGTATTTGAAAACGCCAAGATCCGCCTGACGGCAACCTTTACCACCCCCTTGCTCCCCGACGACTACCGTCTTCTGACCCGCCCCGTGTCCTACATGGCTCTCTCTTATGAGTCTTTGGACGGTGCCGCTCACACGGTATCGGCAACGGTACGCGCCACCGAAGAGCTTTGCTTGAACATTCCTTTGGAAAGCCCCGTAGTCGTAGAGGAAGTAGCTCCCTGCCACTGCGTACACGGCTTGAAGATGGGCAACTCGGTGCAGGAACCCCTCAACCGAAGCGGAGACGATCACCGCATCAACTGGGGATATTTCTATCTGACCGTCAAGAGCGGCGAGATCGAAACGGCAACCGAAACCGATCACAAGCAAACAAGGATCGCCGTGACCGCTCCCATGAAGGAAAAGGAGAACCTGCTCTGGCTCTTCGCCTATGACGATATCGTCAGCATCGAATATTTCGGCGCGCACCTGAAATCCTTCTGGAACAAGGACGGGCAGACCATTGAGGAAGCCATCTGCGAGGCGGCAAGGGAATACGATACCCTGATGCCTCGCTGCCGCGAATTTTCCGACAAGCTTTCCCGTGATGCCGAAGAGGCGGGCGGCGAGAAATACGCCGAGCTTCTCTCTTTGGCGTACCGTCAGGTCATTGCCGCGCACAAGCTGGTGCTGGACGAAAACGGCGAGATCCTCTTTATCTCCAAGGAGTGCTTCTCCAACGGCTGTGCCGCTACGGTGGACGTAAGCTACCCCTCGATCCCTCTCTTCCTGCTCTACAACCCCGAGCTGGTCAAGGGTATGATGCGTCTCGTTTACCGCTATGCCGATTCCGAAGAGTGGAAGGTACAGATGAAGTACGACTTCGCGCCTCATGACGTGGGTCGCTATCCGATCCTGAACGGTCAGGTCTATGGCAAGCACCGCATTGATGAAAAGGGAACCTACGTGGGCGATCCCGCATATGATATGCAGATGCCCGTGGAAGAATGCGGCAATATGCTGATCATGGAAGCCAACGTGGCGTTGGCTACCGGCTCCGCCGATTTTGCCGCCGATCACTTTGACGTACTGACGGGCTGGTGCAAGTATCTGCTCAAATACGGAACCGACCCCGAAAATCAGCTCTGTACCGATGACTTTGCGGGCCATCTGGCGCACAACTGCAATCTGTCCCTGAAAGCGGTCATGGGCATTGTGGGTATGTCGATCCTCTGCGAAATGTTGGGCAAGGAAAAGGAAGCGGCAAGCTACCTGCGCAAGGCTCGCAAAATGGCAAAGGTGTGGATGACTACCGCCATCAACGAGGACGGAAGCTCCCGTCTTGCTTTTGATCAGCCCGATACCTTCTCCATGAAGTACAACATGGTTTGGGATAAGGTTTGGGGTACCCGCATCTTCTCCCGCAAGTTTATGGACGGAGAGATCGCTCACAACCGCAAGCACTTCATGACCTACGGTATGCCCTTGGACAGCCGTGCGGAATACACCAAGTCCGACTGGCTGGTATGGACTGCGTCCATGGCAACCTCCAAGAAGGCCTTTATGAGCTACATCGCTCCCCTTTGGAAGGCGTATGACGAATCCCCCTCCCGCATTCCCATGACCGACTGGTACGACGTGGTCAGCGGACGGATCGTCGGCTTCCAGAATCGAACGGTTCAGGGCGGTCTTTACATGAGGCTGCTCATGAACGAATGGGCGAAGAAGAACTGAAAAAAAGAATGGCAGTGCCGCGGCACTGCCATTCTTTTTCGTTTATTTTTCCCATTTATCGATCATCGCTCGAATTTGGGCGGTGAATTTGGCTTGATCCTTATTGGCGCGGGAATCCGACCGTTTCGCCAAGGCAAGCAACGCCTCCGCCGCCGCAACCAGATTTCGATGCACCGAATTCTTTCTCGATTGCGTCTTGGCAGCCGCACTCCGATCCACTCGCTTTTTATCCGAATAAGCGGTCATGGCACCGCTCAGAAGATCATATTCCGTACCGCTGTACGGCATCTCCACCGCATATCCCTTATCCCGCAAAAGTACGGAAAGCTCCTCAATGGCTGCCTCGTTGCCGTGATTCAAATAGACCGTCCTCGGCTTTTTTTCAAACCGTGACAGCCAACGGATCAATCCCTTTTGATCGGCATGACCGCTGGTTCCCTTCAAGGCGCGGATCTCCGCCGCAACGGCAATGTCCTCTCCGAAGAGCCGCACGTGATCGGCTCCCTCCAAAAGAACCCGACCCAGCGTTCCCTCGGCTTGGTATCCCACGAACAAAATGAGATTTTCCCGACGCCACAGATTGTGTTTCAAGTGATGACGAATCCGTCCCGCCTCGCACATACCGCTGGCGGAAAGGATCACCTTCGGCTCCGGGTTCTCGTTGATCGCCTTGGAATCCTCCACCGTCACCGACAGACGGAGTCCGTCGAATTGCAGAGGATCAATCCCCTCTGACAGCAAACGCTTGGTTTCCTCGTCAAAGCAGGATGGATCGCATTTTGAAAAGATCTTTGTGGCTTCCACCGCCAACGGGCTATCCACGTAAACGGGGAAATCCACGTTTTGGGTCAGCTTCTTTTCCTTGATCTCACGGATGGCATACAAAAGCTCCTGTGTACGCCCTACCGCAAAGGAAGGGATGATCACGTTTCCGCCCCGTCCGAGCGTTTCGTCCAATGCCTTTGCCAGCATAACTACCGCATCCTCGGGAGCATCATGCAGGCGATTGCCGTAGGTCGATTCCAACACCAACGCATCGGCTTCCGATACAGATAACGGATCATTGATGATCGGCTGATCGATATTTCCCACGTCTCCGCTGAATACGATCTTTCTTTCTTCCCCATCCTCACGGAGCCAAAGCTCCACGGCGGCAGAGCCGAGCAAATGGCCGATATCGGTAAATCGGATCTCCACGTCCGCCGATACGGGATATTTTTTTCCGTAGGGAAGTCCGCGGAACAGTCGGATCGCTCCCTCGGCATCCGCCATATCGTAGGTGGGCTCCTCAGGCGCCTCGCCCGCACGCTCTGCCCGACGGTTCTTCCAGACCGTCTCGGACATCTGAATATGCGCGCTGTCCCGAAGCATGATGTCGCACAGCTTCACCGTTGCCTCGGTGGCAAAAATAATTCCTCGAAATCCGTCCTTATAAAGTCTTGGAAGCATGCCGGAGTGGTCAATGTGTGCATGGGTCAGGAACACCGCCTCGATCTGTCGGGGACTGATGGGCAGCGATACATTCTGGAACACGTCGATTCCCTGCTCCATTCCGCAGTCCACCAGATAGTACCGTCCGCCTACGCAAAGAAGCGTGCAGCTTCCCGTCACTTCCTGTGCCGCGCCGATAAACTGAATCCTCATACTCTACCTCCTTTGTTCCTCCTGTTCGGATCTCTCCTCATATACAGTATATCACGTTTTCGGGGGTTTGTAAAGTTTTTTATGGTTGGCAATATTTTTCAAAATCGGATGACATCCGTTTGGTCCCGTCCTCCAAAAGCCAAATAGCTTCTGCGTCGCTCAGAGATTCCACCAATGCCATGCCTTCCTCAGAGCTCATGCAAAAAAGGGCTGTGGAAAGAGCATCTGCCATCGCGGAATCAGAGGAAACCACCGAGGCCGAGGAATATCCTCTCGCGGGCATTCCCGTGTCGGGATCGATGATATGGTGATAGCGAACACCGTCCACCGTATAATAGCGTTGGTGTGTTCCGCTGGTGACCAATGCCTCCCGTGTCAGAGAAAGACGGGCAAGGTAATCCTCTCCCTCCTTCTGGTTTTCGATCCCCACGATCCACGGGCTGCCAGACGGCTTCTCCCCAATGACGCGGACATTTCCGCCCGCATTCAGCACATAACCCGAAACCCCTTTTTCTTCCATTGCCTTGGCGATCTTCTCCACGGCGTATCCCTTGGCGATCGCTCCCACATCCAATTGCAAAAGAGGATCGGAAAAGGAAACGGTTCCCTTTTCCTCATCCATACACAGATCCTCGATCTGTGTATGGATCCTTGCCTCGGCAAGCGCCTCGGGGTCGGGAAGCTTGGCTTGTTCGGGGTTCTCCGCTGCCTCCGCGCGGCAGGTGTGCCAAAGGGAAAGTACGTTTCCCATGGCGATATTTACCGCTCCATCGGTCAGCGCATACACTTCTTTTCCGTAAAGCAAAAGCTCTATGATCTCCCCGTTCACCGCCACCTCTTCTTTTCCTGCCCGCTCATTGACAGTACAGAGATTTTCCATTCCCTCATAGGAATGATAAATATCAAACATGCGGTGATATTCGGCAAGCATAGCAAGCATCTCGCCCGATACCCGCGCAAACTCCTCTTCCGATTCCGCATATCCCATCACCGTAGTGACCGTATCAAAGGAATCGAAGGAGGTGACGGAATACTGCTTCTGCTCCCCTCTACAGGAAGAAAAACAAAAGGAGAAAGCAAAAAGAACCGTCGCTATGCACACGCAAAGCCATCGTTTTGTCATTTCGTTTCCTCCTTTCTCTCTGTATACAATTCAATAAAGGGCGCAGATTGCGCCCTTTTATCCTCATTCTCGTGCGATTCTTTTGAGGGCGAATCCGCCGCAAAGTCCCACAAAAATTCCCGACAGCGTTCCCGTTATCGCAAGGACTGCCAGATAATATCCGATCTCTGCCGTTCCGAGAAGCCAGATGGCACAGAGGGTCTGCCCCACGTTATGAAGCACACCGCCCACGACGCTGACTCCTACCGTGGAAAACCGATCGATCTTTTTCAGAAGTGCCATGCCAAGAAGGCTCAAGATCCCTCCCGCAAGGCTATACAAAAACATCATTACGTTGCCAAAAAGCAAAGAGATCAAGCCGATACGGCAAAGGGATACTACCGACGCAGGCCAAAATCCATTGCGATATAAAAGAAACAGGATCACCACGTTGGGAAGTCCCAATTTGATTCCCGGGATCGACGGATACATCGGCGGAAGCAAAAGCTCCACGTAGGAAAGCAACATAGCAAGTGCTACACACATTCCCAAAAGGGCAACCTTTTCCGTCCTTCCTTTCATCTTTCCTCTCCTTTTGCCTTCCAACTATACCACAAGATCGGGCGACCCGTCGGCTGCCTTCCCTTCCACGGTGATCACAACACCGTGTGGCAGGCACACAATGCTCTCCTTCATCCGCTTGATTGGCTTATGCGCGGCACAAATTCCGTCGGGGCAATCGGCATGCTCCACAAACGCCTCGCCGTCTCGGATCACCAGTCGATTGATCCCCTCCTCGGATCGAATTTCCACCGTACGGTCCTCGGTCAAGGAATAGACCCCAAAGGTCTCGCCGTGTACCGTAACCCGTACCGTCTCTCCATCTTCCCGAAGAAAATACAAGGAAAGTCCTATGGCAATCGCCAAAGATACCGTAAGAGCAATCAGGATCAGATCGTTTCTCATCCGATGCTTTTTTTCGGAATTTCTCATCGGGGAATCAGAGTGTCAAGGCACCCAACAGGGCATGCCTCCGCACACGCACCGCATCCGGTACATGTATCGTAATTGATCTGTGCCAGCTGATCCACAACCTTGATCGCCTCAAGAGCGCAGGTCTTTTCACATTTTTTACATCCAATGCAGGCGCTCTTGCATACCTTACGGGCATCGGCACCCTTATCCTTGTTGCTGCAAAGGACGACTGCGGCAGGGGTTGCCTTAGGGATCACGGAAATGATTCCCTTCGGGCAGGTCGCGGCGCAAAGACCGCATCCCGTGCAACGGGTCGGATCCACGTGAGCAATACCGTCCTTCATACAAATGGCGTCTGAGGGACAGGCCTTCATGCAATCGCCCAGTCCGAGACAGCCAAATCGACAGCTCTCGGGACCGCCAAAAAGCATAGAGGCAGCACGGCAGGTCTGCATTCCCTCATAATCGGCACGCTGTTCGGTTACCGAGCAGTTTCCCGCGCAATGAACAAAGGCAGCCACATTCTTCGGAGGCACGATCTCCACACGAAGCACCGTACCAAGCTCCTCTGCCGTAGCCTCTCCTCCGGGAATACAAAGATTCGGAGCCGCGCGTCCTTCGGCAAGGGCTACTGCATAGTCATCACAGCCCTTATATCCGCAGGCACCGCAGTTGGCACCGGGCAGGCAGGCACGAACCGCCTTTACAGTTTCATCCTCCTCCACGCCGAAGAAGTGAGAGATCAGCGCCAAAAGGATTCCCGCCACCAAGCCGATGGCGGCAACCACCAAAAAAGCAATCAAAATATCCATGTCACCCTCCTTATGCGAAAAGCTGATCCACAATGCCCGCAAAGCCCATAAATGCCAAGGAAATAAAGGATGCGGCAATCAATGTAACAGCAAGACCGCGGAAGGGGGCGGGCACACGACTCTCGTCAATGCGGGAACGCAGACCCGAAAACAGCACCATCGCCAACAGAAATCCGAGACCGCAGCCAAGCGAGCTGACCATGGATTCGAGAAATCCGTAGCCATCGGTAATGTTGTTGATGGCAACACCCAACACGGCACAGTTTGTGGTGATCAGGGGAAGATACACACCGAGTCCCTTATGCAGAGAGGGAGAAAACTTCTTGATGATCAGCTCAAGCATCTGAACCAATGCCGCAATCACCAAAATGAATACGATGGTCTGCATATATCCAAGACCGACCCGATCCAAAAGGAAATACTGAATAGGCCAGGTTACTGCCGTTGCCAGAAGCATCACCGCGGTTACCGAGAGTCCCATTCCCGTTGCCTGATCCAGCTTTTTGGATACACCGAGGAAGGGACAGATGCCAAGAAATCGGCTCAGCACGTAGTTGTTGACCAAGACCGAGGAAAGCAGAATCACGATAAGCGACTTAAAAAGATCCATCAGTTCTCCTCTCCTTTCTCAAGGCATGCGCCCGCATGACAATGCCCCGCAGAGGGACAGCCCTCACAGGAAAACGATGTTTTGCGAGGAGCCTTGCCATGGGTGATCACGTACACAAGAGCAATCAGTAAGCCATACACCAGCATGCCACCGGGAGCCTTGACCAAAAAGGCAATTTTATAAGGCTCTAAGAAGGGAATCGGAATACCCGCGAAGCTGGCATTTCCAAGCACCTCGCGTACCAATGCCATGGCGCAAAGCGCCAAGGTAAAGCCAAGTCCCATTCCAATGCCGTCCAATGCCGATTTCCCTACAGAATTTTTGCCCGCGAACATCTCGGCACGTCCGAGAATGATACAGTTCACCGTAATCAGCGCAAGATATACCCCCAGCATATCATAGAGCGCGGGGAAAAATGCCTGCACTAACATCTGCACGATGGTAACGAATCCCGCGATAATGACGATATAGCAAGGAATTCTCACGCTGTCGGGAATGACTCGTCGCAAAAGGGACACCAAAATATTGGAGCAAAGAAGAACCATCAGCGCGGCAATACCCATTCCGAATGCGCCAACCAGATTATTGGTCACCGCAAGAGTCGGACAGGTGCCAAGCACCAGCACAAATACGGGATTTTCCTTCAAAATTCCCTTCAGAAGCACCGAGGAGTTATGCTCTTTCTGTTTCATTTCGTTTTCCCTCCTTCTGCCTCACTCAGGATCTTTGCGGCCTCAATGGCATCCTGCACCGCCGCACGGTATGCGGATGTGGTCTTGGTCGCGTCCGAAACGGTATCGACTTTTGCCGCGCCTGCCGCATCGGTATTCTTAAAGCGTTCTCCGTAATCCTTTTCTACACCGAGCGTCTCCTTCGAGGACAGGCAGACCGCACCGCTCACGGTACCGTCAGCCCGAACGCCGCACAGGATCACAAAATCGTTGTCAAAGCCCGCGGTTTTCAGCTTGATCGCATAACCGCCTCCCGTTTCCCGATAGACCTCGGTTACGGTTGCGGGCAGAGCCACCTCGGGTTCAATTTTTTCAAAGCCCTCACCCTCAGGCATGACCTGCTTCAATGCCTGTTCGGTGGCGATTTTTTGATTTTCCTCGATCAGCGGAGCCGTGACCATATTGGTCAGTGCCAGCAACAGGGCGATCACACCACAGATCGAAACCAATACAAGTATACTTTTCAGGGATTTTTTCATACCTTTGCCCCTCCTGTTCCAAACACCCGACGCTTTGTCCAGGAATCAATATAAGGAGTCAGAATGTTCATCAGAAGGATCGCAAAGGAGACTCCTTCGGGATATGCACCGAAATAACGGATCAGGAAGGTAATCAGTCCCGCTCCCACACCGAAAACGATCTTGCCCCATGCGGTGGTAGGTGAGGTCACGTAGTCGGTTGCCATAAAGATGGCACCGAGGAAGAGACCGCCCGACAGAATCATGGAAAGAGATGCCGTAAAATTCATGCCCTCCATAAAGAAGGATGCCGCAAGGACCGTTCCGATAAATGCCACGGGAATATGCCAGCTGATCACACGGCGAACGAGCAGATAGACAAAGCCAAGCAGCAACGCCGCCGCGCAGG
>JAFVRI010000167.1 GCA_017504335.1 Clostridia bacterium | reverse complement strand
TGAACCGCTCAATTTAGGTTGGTTTTTCTTTGCAAAAAACAAGCAGGCGCGCAACTCAAAAATGAGTTGCGCGCTTTTTTTGTTTTATTCATCAAATAAATGACTATTGGGTTTCTTTCTTTTTCCTAAGCGCCACAGCGGCACCTGTCGTCAGAATAATCCCAGCGCAAGTAGTCCCCATGGCAGAAGAACAACCAGATTCCGCTACGTTATTTTCGGTAACCGTTTCCGCTGTTTTCAAAGCTTCCTCGGTAGCGGTCAATTGGGCGACCAGATCATTGACTGCGTTCTGGGTCACGGGACCTGTACGACTGAAAGCTTCAGCTTCAGCAAGAATCTGTTCAACAGCGTTTCGTGTTTCGTTGTTTATCCCAGACAGATCATAGGCCTTGAGAGAAGCAATGGCAACATCCAATGCAGTAAAGTCAATACCCGTGGGATTTAAGGCGTTTATTTTTTCCATTAGGAACACGGCTGCCACGGTTACTGCATTTTGCGGAACATCGGCATCCATAAGCCCCAAGGCATTTTCATAAGCTTGTTCGGCCTCAGCCCACGTTTCGGGAGAATAATCCTCTTCCCTGAGGGATGCCATAAGATAAATGGCATCATTTAGCTCAGTACGATCAGGGTTATGGAGAATGATAAGCGTGCAACGGAGAGACAGTTGTAAAGGATTTACTGTCAAGCTTCCATCGGGAATGTCAGGATAGCCCTTCAGAACATACGTTCCACCCGAAGTTGTATCAAGTTCCTCCATTTCCCATGTCAAGGTATATCCCGCCGTTTTTCCTTCCTCGTCTGAAAACTTGGCCGTTTCGGGCAGTTTTTCGAGGAGTTCCTCTTTGGAGATACCGCGATTCACAACGAGAGTCAAGGGATCATCTTGTACCTTGGTCATCGCTATCTGTATCTCGGGAGCGGCAGATGCCAAAGGTGTAAAATAGACCGATTCGGCGGTAAAAACACCGTTCTCCGTAGCATTGACCCCTACACAACCTTGGATGGCGAACTGATCCGATACGGTTTCGCTGAGCAGTTGTCCGTTGGCTTCAATTCGCAGACGCTTCCCTGCGAGCGTTACACATAGAGTGAATCCATCCAACACATTTACGGTCTTACCTTGAACATCCGGAAGTTGGATCCGTTTACCGTTGCAATATACGTTAAGATTACCTCCTCGCGTAATACCGACATAGAGATGACCATCTCCCTCGGAGGCTTTTATGAAAAAGCCGGCAGAGGCATTTGAACCGCATCCCTCGTTAAAGCGGAAATGACCTGTAGCATGGAAATTTTCGTAGGTCACAGACGTATCTATAAAGAAATTCAACAATGCATTGTCAGCGCCGCCCTTGAGTGAAATTTTTCCGCCTGAGGTACTCCAATTACCCACAGAAAGCACCTTATCAATGGGTACTTTGGCAAGAGAATGTGCCTCAGAACCGTCTGTGGAAATATCGCTGATGACATAGTGGCGGGTCAAAACCTTACTAATAGAAGCACCTCTGACGGTCGCCACACGGAGCGTGTGGAAGGAAGCTTCACCAGCTTTACCGATGGCGATGGGACCTTCATAAAGAGTAGACTCTGCTGTGGGATACGAACCGTCCAATGTATAATATACCTTTGCGCCCTCAACAGATGGAGTGATCGTCACGGTTTGAGGCCCATCGTAAAGGCCGCTCGCAAGATCAACCGAAGGTACCTCGGGAGGCGTTTCGCTCAATGCGAAGTCACCCTTCAGACGATAAAGCTTACCTTGACCGATCTCAAAAGAATCGCTGAGCTTTCCCTCCGAAATATCCATGGGAATGTACTCGCCCGTATACGGATCCAGATATTCTATCGCTTCAATCCCCGTAGACAGATCCACAAAGAACTCCATATCGGCGCCACGTCGCAGGGACTTATTGAAAAGCATCATATAGGGTTCGGTACCGTCTTTGGCCACCATATAGCTGATAACAAATTCTGCTCGGCCGTTGGGGACGATAAAGAAGTCAGCGGGCAAATATTCCACACCTGACACGGCGTTGTCTGTATGATATGCGTGAACTGTATCCAAATTCATGAGCGCATCGGACAGACCTCGGATCTCCCAGTTCAATTCGCTCCATGCGGCAAAAAGTTCAGGATCGCGAATGATACCGTCTCTGTAGATCAAACTATCTCGGAATCCCTCACCCTCGGTGTCAGAATTTCCGGGGCAGACAAGATTGAACCAAGAAAGCGCCTTGAAGCCATAAGAAAGATAAGCATAAACGTTCCAGCGCATTTCATCAATGTTAGGCATTCGCATACCGTTCCATGCTGTCGATTGCGGAAAAGCATGGGTTTTAAGTTTACCGTTTTCATAGGCCACCGAGCGAAGCACTTCCATGTCGGCAAAAATGCCGGTGTTATTCCCCCTTGATTGGAAGGGATAGAAGTCGTGGGACAGGTATTCCATGTTCTCTGCACCCACCAATGCCACGTAACGTTCAACGTGCTCGCGGTATGTCCCACCCAACCATGCATTTCCCGCATAGCTGGGGAGCAGATTGGTATAGGGATAACGGGTTGGATCGGCTTCACGGTATTGACGCATGATATCTGCAACTCCTTGCAAAGCTGCACCGCCGGGCTCATCTACGACATGATAACCGACGCAATGCTCCTTGCCGGCAGCATATTTCACAGAAGAGTATTGATGGTCTTCCATGTCGTCATCCAACCTCCGACATTGAAACTGAAGTCACCGATTTTACGGCCATAATCCAGACTGATTTCC
>JAFVRI010000166.1 GCA_017504335.1 Clostridia bacterium | reverse complement strand
GCTGCCGCTGAGGGCTGCCCCGTCGCTCCCGCAATTCTTGCCGAGAAGGATTACCTGGGCAAGAAGTCCACTTGGATCTTCGGTGGAGACGGTTGGGCTTACGACATCGGATTTGGTGGTCTTGACCACGTTCTGACTTCCGGTGAGGATGTCAACATCATGGTATTCGATACCGAGGTTTACTCCAACACGGGTGGACAGGCATCCAAGGCATCCAACATCGGTCAGGTTGCTCAGTTCGCCGCTGCCGGTAAGGCAATCGGAAAGAAGAACCTGGCTGAGATCGCAATGTCCTACGGTTACGTTTACGTTGCACAGGTTGCTATGGGCGCTGATATGAACCAGCTTCTGAAGGCTCTGACCGAGGCTGAGGCATACAACGGACCTTCCATCATCATCGGCTACGCTCCTTGTGAGATGCACGGCATCAAGGGAACCATGCAGAACTGCCAGCTCGAAATGAAGAAGGCAGTTGAGGCAGGCTACTGGCAGATGTTCCGCTTCAACCCCGCAGCGAAGGCTGAGGGCAAGAATCCCTTCACCCTGGATTCGAAGGAGCCCACCGGAAACTACATCGACTTCATCAAGTCCGAGAACCGTTACGCTCGTCTGGTACAGACCTTCCCCGAAAAGGCAGAAGAGCTGTTCGCGCAGGGCGAGGCTAACGCAAAGGCGAAGTACGAGAGACTCCAGAAGATGGTTGACCTCTACAACTAATCCTAAAAAATATGCCCCGTGCCGTTTGGCACGGGGCTGTTTTTTAGTTTGTTACCATTCGTTCTTTACGCGTTTTCTGAAACGCGTAAAATCCTCGTCGTACCGAATCTTATAAAACTTGGTAACCACCGAAAATGCCGCAGAGGATCGCGTACATGATCGGGATGGACAGGACACACAGGGTATGGGAGATCAGAGCCATGCTGGCGCCTGTTTTGGAATCACCTCCGTATGCTTCCGGGAACACGATGGTGTTCATTCCGAGAGGGGTCGCAAAGGCGAAAAAGGCAAGATGAAGCACGTTGTTGTTGATGTTCAAGTCGAACAAAAGGTTGCCGAGGGTCTTTATGCCGAGCAGCTCGGTGATCAACAGCGTGGGCAGGATAATCAGGCGAAGCAAAGAAACGACGTAGACCTTTTTATTTTTCAGGATTTCTCCAAAGGGATAGGATGCGACGGTGAAGCCTGCCAAGAGCATGGCAACAGGGCCCATACACGACGACAGAGAATTCATAGCGGTCATGCAAAAGGAAGGAATATAATCGACCGCTCCCGTGATTCCAACCGCCATACCTGCCAGCATGGCAACGGTAGGTACGTTCAATATCTTTTTGATGGGATTGGTTTTTTTCCCGTTATCGGGAACCAGAATGCTGATGCCCCAGGTAAAGATGACGGAATTGATGGGAAGATAAAAGAGCTTATAATAGGAAAGCGCGGAGCTGCCTAAGATCATCTGTACCAAGGGATCGCCCATATATCCGCCGTTCGCGAATGCCAGAGCATAGGCATAAACGCCCCAATCCTTACTTTTTTTGCGGGCAAAGAACCGAACCAGCAAAAGGGAGAGGAATACCGCCAAGGACACCAAAAGGATACCGATGACAAGATTGGTGGCATGGGCTTTGATGGTTTTGGGGGTGAAGAAGGTCGCCATGGTTCCAAAGCTCAATGCAGGACAGAACACGTAGGTTTCCAGCTTCGCCATGACCTGTCCGGCGGAGTCGGGAAGGATATGGATTTTATGTAACAAAAATCCCAGCGCCATGCAAAGAAACAGCACAAGCATGGGATTCATAATAGCGGGAATCAGTTTAGCCATGATTGTCTCCTTTTTTTTAAAGTCAAGCCATTATACCACGAATCGGAAAGGTTTGTCAATTCTTTTGAAAAAAATGACGAAAAGATTCGGAGGTTCTCTCGCTTTCTCGGCGGTCCGTTATCAATACCGGATATAAAAAGAAAACCATCGGCGGTGTGCGCGGCACATATAGGCGTCCGACGGTTTTCTGCTTTAGAGAACAATCCTATGATTTTACGCAAATTATGACGAGAACGCTATACGAAGATCCGGCCATATTTTGTAATACAAGTGTTGCGGCGAAGCGAAGTTTGGTTTTTAAAAACGGCTGATCGCGTCCCCCGCGTCCCGAATGATCCGCAGGAACATCCGGACCCCGATCTCGAGGGCAGCCTCGTCCAGATCGAAATTGTCGTGATGCACCCCGTTGACGATCCCCTTTTCCTCATTGCGGACACCGAGACGGAAATATCCACCGGGCTTTTTCATGGCGAAGTAGGAGAAATCCTCACCGCCCATAGAGCGCTTGTTTTCGCCGAGGTTGTCCGCACCCACCACTACGCAAGCGGCACGGCGGATCCGTTGCACCATACCCGCGTCGTTGTAGACGATGGGATAGTGCTTGTTGGGGATCATTTCAAAGCGACCGCCCTCCAGCTCGGCAACCGATTCACCGATTCGACGGATCTTGTCCAGCGCATAGGCGGCGGTTTCCTCGGTATGAGAACGAAGGGTGCAGAACATGGTACACGACTCCGCTAAAATGTTATTGGTCACACCGCCGTGAATGGCACCCACGTTGAAGATCATGGGAACCTTGGCGGAAAAATCCTTGGCGATCATAAATTCGATCTGCGTATATGCCTTTACCGCCATCATAATGGCGTCAATTCCCTTTTCCTGATTGCCCGCGTGGGAGCTTTTTCCGTGGAATACCAAGGTAAAACCGTCGCTGATGGCATTTTGCGCCCCCTCGGTCACGGCAACCTTGCCCACGGGGATGGTGGTATCGCAATGAAGTGCCACGATGCAGTCGATGTCATCCATGACACCGTCCTCCGCCATGAGCATGGCACCCGACGGTCCTGCCTCCTCGGAGGGCTGAAACAGGAATTTTACCCGACAGCCAATGGCGTCCCGCTCCTCGTATACACGGCGAAGGGTCTCCAAAGCGATCGCCGTATGGGCATCGTGACCGCAGGCATGCATCTGCCCCTTGATGCGGGAACGGTAGGGCACGTCATTCTTTTCCTCCATGGGAAGAGCATCCATATCCGCACGAATGCCTAAGGTAAAATTCGTTTTTTCGGGGTTTACCGTGGCGACGATCGAGCTTTTTCCGTATTGCTCTGTATAGTCTACCCCGATGGCATCCATCTCGTCCCGCAAAAACTGCAGAGTGAGGGGCAGATCGAAGCCGATCTCGGGGTACATATGAAGCTGACGGCGGATGCGTACAACGTTGGATTCCATAATTTTGCCTTCCTTCATGAGAATCTTTTTTTCAATTATAGCACTTTGAGCAAAAAATGTCAATCGGATATTTCCATGAAAATTGCTCATTCCCCGTCCGCCGTGAAACCAAAGGCTCTCCCTTGGGGAGAGCTCCCGCGTAGCGGGTGAGAGGGGATATGTTCCTCCCTCTCCGTCAGGCTTCGCCTGCCACCTCTCCCGAAGGGCGAGGCTTTTGAGGATTCCGTAGGGGCGAACTGTGTTCGCTCGCGGGCGCTCGCAGAACGCCACTACGGATAAGGAATAGCCTGTTTGATGGGGGATGCTCTCCGTATGAGAATCGGTTGGCGTTTTTTTCGATGCGTCAAGCTCCTTCGCGGCTGAGGAGCCAACCAAGAAAACCGCCCTCCGAGGAGGGCGGTTCTTTCCGTTTATTTTCTTACTTCGCAAACATACTGACAAACCAATCCCAGCCTGACATACAGATGAGCGCCGCGCACATGGTCACGCATCCGATGATATTCAGGGTGGAGATCTTCTCCTTCAGGAAAATGCAGGAGCAGATCACACTCAGCACCAGCATACTGGAGCTGTCAAAGGTATAAAGGATCGCCAGATCCATCATGCCGATCAGGGCGGTCAGAAGGAAAAGTCCCGCTACTACCACCGCTGAGCAGACGATCAGATAGATCGCCGAGATCCTCGTTTGCTTCATGACCGAGAAAAATTCCCGTCTTTGCCCAATGGCGAGCCGTGTCGCGGAAATGATCACCGCCACACCGAAGATCACCGCCAGCATTTCTTCCTTCTCCTCAGGACCCGTGATTCCCTGCTGGATGTTCAGAAGGCTTCCGTAGACACCGTTGGCAATGCCGAGGGCAAAGGAGGCAACCCAAAAGCCCTTTTTGCATTTCTCCTCTCCGTCCTTCTTGGACACCAGATAGACCGAAACCAGTACCACCGAAATGCAGATGATCTGCACGGGGGTTATGTTGGCACCAAAGATCAGCGCATCCGAGAAAATGGGAATGATAATGGCACCCGAGATCTGGAACACCATCATGACCGAATAGGGTCCGCTCTGCACCGACTTCATGATCGATTCGTTGTAGATCACCATGGCAATGCCGCCCACGGCACCGAATACAAGGGTCTGCCAGGACATGTCAAAGTGAAAGCCGCTGACCGCGAAGGACGCGATCACCACGGCAATGCCGCTGACTACCGTAAACACAGGGGCAGCCATCTCGGGCTTGCCCGGATAGTGATCGGAATAGAGCCGTGTCAGAAAGGACTGCAGGGTATAGACCACGATCATCAAAACCAAAAGGAACCAGGACATCGCTACTCTTCTCTCTTACTTTCTGTACTTGGCACGATTTTCGGCAAGCACACGGTCACGCTCCATGTCTCTTACCCGTCTCATTGCCTCCACCGTAGCGATCCATGTGCGCTCGGGGCGATCCGCTTGGTAGTCATTGGACTCACCGCCCGCGTAGCTCCATGCAAGGATGCATCTGGCACCTGCGTCATATGCCGCCTCGGTTGCCTCCACGATCTCCTCTTCTCTTCCCGCGGGAACGGCATAGGTCTGAATCCACGCGTTATGCTCCTTGCCGTACTCGTTGGCAATCTCCATCATCTTCTTGGTGTAGCCGTACACGTACTCATAGGGCTGCTTATAGCGGTGGCGGCTGTACCAATAGGGGTCAACCCCCAAATTATCCATATGGGGCAGAGCGGCGACCTCACGGACCGCATCCAGCATATTCAGATACTCACCCGGCATAAAGCAGCAGGTGTTGCGGATGCCAAGGGTTGCGGCATAGTCGGTGACCACGCGGAAGAAATTCACCATGGTATCCTTGCGGAATTCGGCGACCTGCTCGTCCGCCAAAAGGGGCATGGGTCTGCCGTATTTCTCCTCAAAGAGCTTCTTGCAGCGGGGGCAGCAGCAGGTGTAGGCTTCGCCAAGGTTCTCGCCCAGCGATTTATTGGGCAGGCAGGGCTCGTCCCAGAATACGGTCTTGGCGCCCATTTCCGCTACGGTGTCCAGCCAATCCTTGGCGAACTGATGGAAATCGGGGTTGTTGTAGCAGACCATCTTGGGATGCATCTCACCGTTGGAGAAGATCATATGTCCGTCGGGATGGTAGCAGAGAAAATGGGAGGAATCGCCGGGCGCACCCGCCATTCCCCAGTTATCGACCCAGACCTCCATACCAAGATCCTCGGTCATACGGAACACATCGGTCAGGGGCTTCTTGTGTCGCGTCCAGTCAATGTGCGACAGCATATGGACCACCACGTCCATGTCTGCCTTGGCGATCTGCTCCAAATCATATTTTGCGTGGGAGGGCATACGGTTGCCGTGATAGGCAACGCCCGTCAGTAAGCTTCTTTTACTCATAATCACAATCCTCCATCTTTCTTGAAGTGTTGATTAGATTATAGCAAACATTTCCCGTCTTTTCCATGAAGGATTCATAAGACAATTTGAAAAATCAATAAGGTTCTTTTGTTTTTCTTCAAAAATGGGGGTTGTAATTTATGGATTTTCATGATACAATACAAGAGAAAGCACAACCAAAAGGGGGGGAAGAAGGAAATGGCAACATCCAAGGCAGAGGAGCTTTTGCACGACTTTCATCTGCTGACCCATTTGAATATCGCGCTCTACGACGAGCAATTCCGTTGCGTCTGCAACATTGCCGATCAGGCATCCTACTGCTCCACCCTTCACAAGTCCAAGCTCTGCCTCGATCGCTGTATCCGCTCCGACGCGCGGATGCTGGTGCAGGCAAAGCAGACCCATCTGCCCCAGATCTATGCCTGCCCCTATGGGCTTTGGGAGGCGATCTATCCCATCCTCGACGGGGAGCATATTCTCGGCTATCTCTTCATTGGGCCCGCCATTTTCCCCGAGCATGCGGGTCATTTGCAGGGGCTTTATCAGCTGGTGCTGTCCGATGCCCCCGAAATCAGCACCGCCGCGCTCCGCGAGGGCGCTCGCTCCCTCGTTTGCCATTCCCGCGAGGAAATGGACGCGATCGAACGTCTGCTTGCCCTCTTAGCATCGCATCTGTCCGCCAATCGCCTGGTCTCCTCCAGCCGTCAGACCCTCGGCTATCTGATCAAGCAGTATGTGCGTAAAAATCTCAAGAAAAAAATTACCCTGTCGGATATCAGCCAGCGTCTCCATTGCAGCACCGTAACTCTGACCGAAAGCTTTCGCCGTGAGTTCGGTATGACCATCATGCAGTACGTGCAGAAGGAACGCATGAAGCTCGCCCGTGAGCTGCTCCTCAACACCTCCCTTTCCGTCACCGATATCGCCGAGCGCTGCGGATTCCCCGATGTGGAATACTTCTCCCGCTGCTTTAAAAAGATGGAAGGGATCTCGCCCTCCGAATGGAGAAAATTGAGGGGGAGTAGTTAGTTGAGGGATGGATTTTGGTCGCTTTTGAAAAAAGCTCCGCAAAACTTTTCATACAAATTATTTCTTTACCTTACTACACGTTCCTCGTCTTTGTGTAGGATATGAGCGATTCTTTTTTCTCTAAGGTAGAAATCCGTCGGACCCTGCTGCGTCCCGACGGATTTCTTCTCTTTTTATAACGGGGCGTCGAGGACGTCGCCCCCTACGGGATAGATGGAATTTGTCGCGCATTCTCCTAAATAAACAAACGTATATCCGATTGCATATTTAGGAAAATTACAAAGGCATCTCTCTATCTCTTGTAGGGGGCGACGTCCTCGACGCCCCGTTATAAAAAAAGAATCACTTACATCCTACACAAGGACGAGGAGTCTATGTTCCCCAAGCCATAATTTGTATGAAAGTTTTGCGGAGCTTTTTCAAAAGCGACAAAAATATGAGTCGTAAGAATTTTCCAAAAAGCGACAAAAATCGGTCATAACCAACTTCCATAAAATCGATCAAAGCCCTTGACAATTTTGGAAAGTCGGTATATAATGGAGGGGTAAAAGGGAGTAGCTTGGCGCAAAAGCGTCTCCGATGATCGTCATCACGGCTTATGCTCGGTCATTGGTACTGTCAAGGGTAGCGAGACTTTTGCGATTCTTTTTGGATTGCAGGGGTCTTTTTATTTTGCGCAGAAGGGGCAAGTCCCGAAAAAAGAAAGGGGTAAAGCATGAAATTTTACTTGGAGGATTCTTCCGAGGTGCTTCGCAAGGTCGAGGGCAATGCGGACGGACTTTCGTCTGCGGAGGCAGGCAAGAGACTGGAAGTCAACGGAAAGAACAAGCTGGTTGAGGCAAAGAGAGAGTCGATTTTCCATCGCTTTTTGAAGCAGCTGGCAGAGCCGATGACCATTATTCTTTTGGTAGCGGCGGCAATTTCTGCGGGCGTTGAGATTTACAACGGCTTGCAGCACGGCTTCGAGTTTCCCGCCGATGTGGTGATCATTCTTGCGGTAGTCATCATCAACGCGATCCTCGGTGTATTCCAGGAGAGCAAGGCGGAAAAGGCCATTGAGGCATTACAGGAAATGTCCAAGGCACAAAGCAAGGTGATCCGTGACGGAAAGCTGACCATGATCGCCAGCGAGGATCTGGTGGTCGGTGACGTGATCCTTTTGGAGGCGGGTGACGCGGTTCCCGCTGATGCGCGTGTTCTGGAGAGCGCTTCCATGAAGATTGAGGAGGCGGCTCTGACGGGAGAATCGGTTCCCGTCAACAAGGAATCGGATGCGCTGACGCCCGATGCCAACGGTGACGTGGCACTGGGCGACCGCAAAAACATGGTGTTTATGGGCTCTACCGTGGTTTACGGCAGAGGTAAGGCGGTGGTCACCAACACCGGCATGGACACCGAAATGGGTAAGATCGCAAACGCGCTGGCAGAGGCACAGGAGGGAAAGACCCCCTTGCAGATCAAGCTGGCAGGGCTTTCCAAGATCCTGACCTACCTGGTGATTGGTATTTGTGTCATCATCTTCGGCGTTCAGCTGCTTCGCGAGGGCTTTGGCTTTGAGTCGATCATGAGCTCCTTTATGATCGCGATCTCCTTGGCGGTTGCCGCCATTCCCGAGGGCTTGGCTACCGTTGTGACCATTGTGCTGTCCATCGGTGTCACCAATATGTCGAAGCGCAACGCCATCATCCGAAAGCTGACGGCGGTAGAAACTTTGGGTTGTACCCAGATCATCTGCTCGGATAAGACGGGTACGCTGACCCAGAACAAAATGACCGTGGTGGATCACTACGGTGAGGACGAAGGACTGCTTGCCAATGCCATGTCGCTCTGCTCCGACGCGGAGTTTGACCCCGAGGCAGGGGAAGCGGTTGGCGAGCCCACTGAGTGCGCGCTGGTCAACTATGCCGAGCGATTGGGACTGTCCAAGCAGACCGAGAAGCAGGTCTACGTTCGCATCGGCGAGGTTCCCTTTGATTCGGGCAGAAAGATGATGTCCACGGTACACCGGACCGAGGACGGCACGCTTCTGCAGTTCACCAAGGGTGCCCCCGACGAGCTGCTCAAGAGATGCACCCATGCGTTGGTGGGCGGAGCGGAGGTTCCCATGACCGACGAGATCCGCGCCGACATCCTTACGGCAAACAAGGGTATGGCAGATCAGGCACTCCGCGTGCTTGCCGCTGCCAAGAAGAGCCTTTCCGCGGTGCCTGCGGAATATACCTCCGAGGCGGTGGAGAAGGAGCTTTGCTTCGTGGGACTTGTGGGCATGATCGACCCCGTCCGTCCCGAGGTAAAGCCTGCCATTGATGAGTGCCGCTCGGCGGGTATTCGTCCCATCATGATCACGGGTGACCACAAGGATACCGCCGTGGCGATCGCCAAGCAGCTTGGCATGATCGAGAGTGCCGATCAGGCGCTGACGGGTGCCGAGCTGAACGAGATCTCCGATGAGGAGTTTGAGACGGCAGTAGAGCGCTATTCGGTTTACGCCCGCGTACAGCCCGAGCATAAGACGAGGATCGTCAATGCGTGGAGAAAGAAGGGCAAGGTTACCGCTATGACGGGAGACGGTGTCAATGACGCGCCCTCCATCAAGAATGCGGACATCGGTGTGGGAATGGGTATTACCGGAACCGACGTCACCAAGAATGTGGCGGATATGATCCTTGCCGACGATAACTTTGCCACCATCGTTTCTGCCGTGGGAGAGGGACGCCGTATTTACGACAACATCCGTAAGGCGATCCAGTTCCTTTTGGCATCCAACCTGTCTGAGGTCCTTTCCATTTTCGCGGCGACCCTGCTTGGATTTACCATCTTCCAGCCCGTGCATCTGTTGTGGATCAATCTGATCACCGACTGCTTCCCGGCACTGGCGCTGGGCATGGAAAAGCCCGAGGCGAATGTCATGGAGCGAAAGCCCCGTGATTCCCGAGAGGGAATTTTCGCGGGTGGTCTCGGATTTGCCGTTGCGTACCAGGGAATTCTGGTGACCGGAATCACCATTGCGTCCTATATGATCGGACGGTATTGGCTGGCGGTTGAGCATCATGCCGAGGCGATTGCTTCGGGTGCGTACTCCGCGGAGATGCTCGGCTCCAGTATGGCGTTCCTGACCCTTTCCATGTGCGAGATCTTCCATGCCTTCAACATGCGGTCTCTGCACGGCTCGATCTTTAAGCTCAAGGGGCAGAACAAGTGGCTCTGGGGTGCCGCGGTGCTGTCCTTCATTCTGACCACCGTTGTGGTGGAGGTAGACTTCCTGTGCGAGGCATTTGAGCTGGCACATCTGAACTGGATGGAATACGGTATTGCCATGGCGCTTGCCGTGACCATCATTCCCATCGTAGAGCTGGTGAAGATCATTCACCGCAGAATCGACCGAAAGAAAGATCGGAACGGTTAATTGAATTTGATCAAGCAGGCAGAGAGGCTTCTCTGCCTGCTTTTTTGTGTTGGGAAGCGTCTATCTCGGCGGACGATGGGTGAGAAGAATCTTACGACCCGAAAAAATCGACCACCGTTTCCTTCTGTAGGAGTCCGACGATCGGATTTTTTCATCCTAAATCTAAATTTTTCGAAACTTTTCCATGTATTTTTCACAAAAAACATACAAAAATATTGGGAGGAAAAAGAAAAATGCACATTCTTGTTGACATCTCAACATTTTCGTGATATAATGTACAGTAGGCAAGGAGGTGAAGTTCGTGGATAACAGGATGGCGAGACCGGAAAACGAGGGGGGATTTGAGACCTTCAGCGGCATGATCGGGAGCGCTACGAAGAGTATCGAAAAGATCAAAAACCGCAAAATGAGCGAATATGGTCTGAGTGGTACGCACACCATCTGCATGCGCAGACTGTTTGATGCTCCCGAGGGATTGACCAGAACCGAGCTGGCAGGCTATTGTGCCGTGGATCGGGCGCAGATCACCCGCGTCATCGGAGAGCTTTTGGAAAAGGGCTACGTGAATGAGATCGGAAACGGCTCCCGTTACCGCAAGCGGTGCGCGCTGACCGAGCGGGGAAGAGAGATCACCGAGGAGATCAACGATCTGGTCATACGGATTCATGCCCACGTCAGCGGTAGCATTCCCAAGGATCAGCTGGCGATATTTTATGAAACCCTTGATGAAATCTGCGAAAATTTGAGAAGCGCAGAAGACATGCTTTGAATGAATCATTCTGACAGAAAAAGTATATTGTTATAAAGTACGTGATTTGGAGGAAGATAAATATGAAAAACACAAAGCCCGTAAAGATTCATACGGCGAAAAAGACCAAGAGACAGTATGAGCGCGTATCAAACGTGTTGGATTATTACCGTGTATTGGAGAAGCATGGCAACCGTGTTGCCTTCTCCTATTTCGGCGAAAAGAGAAAGCTGATCGATATGACCTATGCGCAGTTCACCAAGATGATCCGCAGAACGGCGGCAGGTCTGGCCAAGATCGGTCTGGAGGGAAAGCGAGTAGCGATCATCGGAGAGACCTCCGTGCAGTGGCTGGCTTCCTATCTGGCGATTCTTTCCATCGGCGGCGTTGCCATTCCCATGGATAAGGAGCTGGAGATCGAGGCGATCGAGGGCTTCCTTGACGGAGTGGAGGCAGAGGGTATCATTTATTCCGCAAGCTTCAACGGAAAGTTTTCAAACACGCAGAAGGAGCATAAGAGCCTGAAGCACTTTATTGCCATCGCGCCCAATGAGGCGGAGTCTGCGGTAGAGAACGTGGTTTCCTTTGAAAAGGTTTTGGAAATGGGTAAGGCTGCCCGCAAGGAAGGCTACCGCTTCCCGCCCGTGAAGGATCGTGAGGGACTGGCAGAGATGCTGTTTACCTCGGGCACCACGGGAACCAGCAAGTGCGTCATGCTCAGCCAGAAGAACATCTTCGCGGCAGTCAGCTCCGCGGCAGAGACGGTGGATTTCTATCCCGACGATGTGATCGTTTCGGTGCTTCCCATTCACCATACCTACGAGCTCGCGTGCCTTCTGGCGGCAATGGATTACGGCATGCACATCTGCATCAACGACTCTCTCTCCCGTGTACTGAAGAATTTCAAGCTCTTCAAGCCTACGGCTTTGGTGCTGGTGCCTCTCTTTGTTTACACCATCTATAAGAAGATCTGGACAGAGGCAAAGAAGACCGGACGGGATAAGAAGCTGAAGCTGGGTCTGAGCGCGTCCCGTGCCATGACCAGCATCGGTATTGACAAGCGCAGAAAGATTTTCGGCGAGGTTCTGGATTCCTTTGGCGGCAGAGTCGAGAAGATCATCTGCGGCGGCGCGGCACTGAATCCCCGTATGATCGAGTTCTTCGAGAGCATCGGTATTTCCATCTACGAGGGCTTCGGTATTACCGAATGCTCGCCTTTGGTTTGCGTAACTCCCTATTATGCCCGTAAGTACGGCTCGGTGGGTCCCGCTGTTCCTTGCTGTCAGATCCGAATTGACGGAGACGAGATCAACGAGAAGGGATTCATTGAGGGTGAGCTTCAGGTCAAGGGTGACAACGTCATGCTGGGCTACTACAACAATCCTTCCGCAAATGCGCAGGCATTTACGGCGGACGGCTGGTTCCGCACGGGCGATATGGCATATATGGACGAGGACGGCTACTGCTTCATTACCGGCCGACTGAAGAATCTGATCGTTCTGGAAAACGGAAAGAACGTATTCCCCGAGGAGATCGAGGAGTATCTGGGTGAGATCGATACCATTGCGGAGAGCGTGGTGCTGGGCAGAGAAAAGGATGAGACGGTCACGCTGGTTGCCATTGTATATCCCGACTATACCAAGTACCCCGAGGGAACTTCTGATTCCGTGATCTTAGACGATATTGAGGATACGATTATGGCGATGAACAAGAAGCTTCCCACCTACAAGCAGATCAAGCTGGTTGAGCTGCGCAACACTCCCTTTGAAAAGACTACCTCCAAGAAGATTAAGCGCCATTTGCTGAAATAAGCGAAAAATGCTTGACAAGGACCCCTTGATCTTGTATAATAGTTTTTGAAACTACGTCAAGCGGAATTTCAAACGAAATGCAGAAAGGAAAGAATATGGCAAATTTTGTACTCATTACCGACTCTTCCGCGGATCTTGACCGCGAGTTGATTGCGGAGCTGGATCTTCGGGTCCTTCCGTTGGAGATTCTTATGGAGGGCTGTTCCCCTGTTTATAACGACCAGGTGGATGTAAAGGACTTTTACGCGAAGCTACGCGCAAAAAGCTCGGTGACTACCTCCGCGGTCAGCATAGATCGCTTTACCCAGTATATGGAGCCCTTCCTGAAGGAAGGAAATGATGTGCTGTATCTCGGATTCTCTTCGGAACTCAGCGGAACCTACAATGCGGGTCTGGTTGCGGCAAATGAACTGGCAGAGAAGTACCCCGAGCGGACGATAAAGACCGTGGATACCCTGTGTGCTTCTACGGGTCAGGGCTTGCTGGTATATCTGGCAGCCAAGAAGCGTCTGGAGGGCGCAAGCTTAGAGGAGGTCAGACAGTTTGCCGAGGAGACCAAGCTGCATATCTGCCACTGGTTTACGGTGGACGATCTCTTCTTCCTGAAGAGAGGCGGACGTGTCAGCTCCGCTACGGCTGTTATGGGCACCATGCTCAGCATCAAGCCCGTTATGCACGTGGATAACAAGGGTAAGCTGATCAACGTTGCCAAAGCAAGAGGACGTAAGGCGGCAATGGATACCTTGATTGAGAAGATGAAGGCGACCGTGATTGAGCCCGAAAAGCAGACCTGCTTTATCTGTCACGGAGATTGTCTCGCGGATGCGGAATACGTAGCAGATCGCATGAAGAAGGATGTTGGAGTTCCCGAGGTGATCATTGAATACACGGGACCTGTTATCGGCGCCCATTCGGGACCCGGTACCCTTGCGATCTTTTATGTAGGAACGGAGAGATAAGACATGAAAACGATCAACGGTTCTATTTTTTACGGAATGTTGATCTCCGCCGCTAACGGCTTGGATAACAAGAAGGAGATCATCAACAACATGAACGTATTTCCCGTCCCTGACGGAGATACGGGTATCAATATGACTCTGACCCTTCGTACGGTCAAGGGTCTTAGCGATTATGACGGAACTCTTTCCGACTGTGCCAAGCATGCGGCGCAGGTAGTGCTTCGCGCGGCAAGAGGAAACTCGGGTGCCATTCTGTCTCTCTTCTTCCGCGGTATGTCTAAGGCTTTCCGTGGGCTGGATGAAGCGGGTCCCGAGGACATTGCGCATGCCTTCCGCATCGGGCACGAGGAGGCATACCGTGCGGTGATGAATCCCACCAAGGGTACGATTCTGACCGTTATGCAGCGCTGCGGCGAGAAGGCAGAGGAGCTGACCGCCGACGGAAAGTTCAAGGGATCGGTAGAGGATCTCTTTGACGCGCTGGTTGAGGCGGCAGAGATCGCTTTGGCCAAGACCCCCGAGCAGCTTCCCAAGCTGAAGGAAGCCAACGTGGTGGATGCGGGCGGATACGGCTTTGTAACCATTCTGAAGGGAATGGTTGCGGCTCTGAAGAAAAGACCCGTAACGCTGTTGGCAGAAGAGGAGGTCACTCTGCGCAGCGCCGATTTCGGTCGCTTTGACGCACAGGACATTACCTTCTCCTACTGTACCGAATGTATCGTGGATAAATCCGAGCAATATCAGGGCGAGGGAAAGGTCTCGGCGCTTCATGAGTATATCATGGGGTTGGGAGACAGTGTGGTATTTGTGGATGACGAGGCAGTCATTAAGCTGCACGTACATACCGATGAGCCGGGTAAGGTTTTGACCGAGGCGGTGAAATACGGTATGCTTGCCACGGTAAAGATCGAGAACATGAGGATCCAGCACTCGGAGATGGCAGGAGGAATCCAGCCCGCTCCCAAGAAGCCCGCGGTGGCAAGACCCGAGAAGAAGTACGGCTTTGTATCGGTTTGTCTCGGCGACGGGATTGCCGATGCCTTCCGTGACGTAGGCGTGGATCAGATCATTCAGGGTGGACAGACCATGAACCCCAGCACGCAGGATATCATTGACGCGGTCAATCTGACTCCTGCCGAGATCGTGTTCGTGCTGCCCAACAACAAGAATATTTATATGGTTGCCGAGCAGGCATCGGGAATTATCAAGGACAAGAGAGTTTGCGTCATTCCCACCAAGAGCGTTCCGCAGGGTATTTCTTCCATGATCGCCTTCAATCCCGATGGGGATGTGGAGGAGAACATCCGTGAGATGGAGGATGCCATCGGACGGGTGGTCAGCATGTCGATCACCAACGCGGTAAGAAGCACCACCGTGCAGGGTGAGCAGATCACTGACGGACAGATGCTGGGTCTTGTGGACGGTGCCATTGATTGCGTGGCGGATTCGGTGAACGAATGCCTTGAGAAGCTGACCGGGCGGATGGCAAATGCCTCCTACGTAATGGTATTTTGCGGAGAGGGAGTTTCCGAGGAGGATCAGGCAGTTGCCGAGGAGATCCTTCGCAAGGGAGCGCCCAACAGCGAAATTGCCATGTTGCCCGGCGGACAGCCTCTGTATCCTTATGTGATCTCGGTTGAATAAAAAATTTTCAAAAACCTATTTACAAACGGCACACAAACGTGTATAATGATAGGGTAGATCGTTGAACGGGAAGAAACCGACCGAATCTGTACCAGAGAATTGCCGCCATGGGCTGGGAGCGGCAAACAGAAAGCTGTCGGCTTGTGCGCCCGGGAGATCCCGCAGGCGAAGCTCATCTCTCGGTGGGTGCGTAGTCTCGGCGTCATTCCGCGTTAAGGAAGCATGAGGAAGGGAAGCATTGCGAAAAATCCCTTCAAGCAGAGTGGAACCGCGTGTGTATCATGCCTCTGTACCCCCAAGGGTACAGAGGCTTATTTTTTCAAGGAGGCAAATATGGAGCCTACTACGGTAAAAAAGAAAAGCCCCCAAAGATTTGAGGAGGATCCAAAGCCTCAAATGTCGGAGGGGATGAAAAAACTGAAGAAAAGAGCCGCGAGAACCGCAGGATTCATCGGAACTCTTGCGTCTGCCGCCAAGGAAACGGTAGCGGCGGTGAAGGAGGATGTGCAGGCGACCCGCGAGCGAGATCCCGCCGCAAGAAGCAACAAGGAGGTCCTTTTGCTCTATCCCGGTATTCATGCCCTTGCTGCCTACCGTGTTGCCCACAGGCTTCATGAAAAGGGATATTATTTCGGCGCGCGTGCCATCAGCCAGACCGCCAGAGCCATTACGGGAATCGAGATCCACCCCGGTGCCAAGATCGGCAAGGGCTTGATGATCGACCACGGTATGGGCGTGGTGATCGGTGAGACCGCTGAGATCGGAGACCATTGTACGCTCTACCAAGGTGTGACCTTGGGCGGTACGGGTAAGGACGTGGGAAAGCGTCATCCGACCCTTGGCAACAACGTGTTGGTGGGAGCGGGTGCCAAGGTTTTGGGTCCGTTCCGCATCGGAGACAACACCAAGATCGCCGCCAACGCGGTGGTACTGGCGGAGATCCCCGACCAATGTACGGCGGTGGGTATTCCCGCCCGTGTGGTGAAAAAGGACGGCGTGAAGGTAGAGGATGAGCTGGATCAGATCCACATCCCTGACCCTGTTGCTCAGGAGATCCGTCGCTTGGAGGAGAAACTGGCGGCATTGGAGGGCGAGCTTTCCGAGATCAAGAAACAAACGAAAGGAAGAAAATAAATCATGTTATTATACAATTCACTGACCAGAAGAAGAGACGAGTTCATTCCCAACGTACCCGGAAAGGTGAGCATGTACACCTGTGGACCGACCGTCTATCACTATGCTCACATCGGAAACCTTCGCAGCTACATCATGGAGGATATTCTGGAGAAGTATCTGCGCTATGCGGGCTATGATGTGACCCGTGTCATGAACATCACCGACGTAGGTCACCTGACCAGCGATGCCGATACGGGCGAGGACAAGATGCTCAAGGGTGCCAAGCGCGAAAAGAAGACGGTCATGGAGATCGCCAAGTATTACACCGACGCCTTCTTTGCCGACTGTGCCAAGCTGAACATCAAAACCCCCGATGTAGTGGCTCCCGCCACGGGCTGTATTGACGAGTTCATCCATGTGATCGAGGGACTTCTGGAAAAGGGATTTGCCTATGAGGCGGGTGGCAACATTTATTTTGATACCTCCAAGCTGAAGCAGTATTACGTGTTCAACGACTTCCGCGAGGAGGACCTGGAGGTAGGTGTCTGCGAAGGTGTGGAAGAGGACGGAAACAAGCGCAACAAGGCGGATTTCGTTCTTTGGTTCACCAAGTCCAAGTTTGACGATCAGGAATTGAAGTGGGACAGCCCTTGGGGTGTAGGCTACCCCGGCTGGCATATTGAGTGCTCCTGCATCAGCATGAAGCATTTGGGCGAGACCCTGGACATCCACTGCGGTGGAATTGACAACGCCTTCCCCCATCACACCAATGAGATCGCGCAGAGCGAGGCATATCTGGGACACAAGTGGTGTAACTACTGGTTCCACGTGCATCATCTGAACACCAATAGCGGCAAGATGAGCAAGAGCTCGGGTGAATTTCTGACCGTATCGCTGTTGGAGTCCAAGGGCTACAATCCCTTGGTGTACCGTTTCTTCTGCCTCCAGTCTCACTACCGCAAGTCCTTGGTATTCTCCTACGAGAATCTGGACAACGCGGCGGTGGCATACAAGAAGCTGGTTGCCCGTATTCTGACCCTTCTGAAGTCCGAGCAGGGAGAGATCGATCCCGCTGCGTTTGAAGAAAGAAAGGCAGCCTTCTGCGCCGCTCTGGACAATGATATGAACACCTCCTTGGGTGTAACGGCTCTGTATGACGTACTGAAGGCGAATACCACGCCCGCTACCAAGCTGGCACTGATCGCTGACTTTGACCGCGTGCTGGGTCTGGATCTGATCAAGGAAGCCGAGCTGCTGAAGAAGGCAGAGGAGGAGGCGGCAAATGCTCCTCTCTCCGATGATCCCGTCATTCGCCGCATCGAGGAGCTGATCCGCGAGCGTGCCGAGGCAAAGAAGGCGAAGAATTACGCCCGCGCCGATGAGATCCGTCAGACCCTTCTTGCCGAAGGCGTGACCCTCATCGATACCCCTCAGGGTACTCAGTACAAGATGCAGTGAATTAGTTACGACTGGAATTTTTACGCTTTTTGAAAAAAGCTTGGCAAAAACTTTTTGTCGCTTTTTGAAAAAAGCTCCGCAAAAACTTTCATACAAAAATATTTTTATTTTTGTTCACGTTTCTCGTCTTTGTTTGGGATGTGAGCGAATGTTCTTTCTCTAAGGTAGAAATCCGTGGACGGCTGCTACGCCACCACGGATTTCTTTATTTGTAACGGAACGTCGAGGACGTCGTCCCCTACAAATGATGGTGGAAAGCCTTTGCAATTTTTCTAAATAAACAATCGAAAATCCCTTTGTTTCAATAGAAAAATGTGCGATAAATCACATCTGTCTCGTAGGGGACGACGTCCTCGACGTCCCGTGAAACAATCGCATCCCCAAAAAGAAATCCGTCGGGTCCTTGCGTCCCGACGGTTTTCTTTTTTACGGATTTTTGCGTTTTAAGACTGCCACATCCAGCGGAGCGAGTAGGAGAGTTTCGGTTACGGTTGTTTCCTCAAATAGGCTGAATAATGGCTCGGTGCAGGGGATTTCTACGGCTTGCTCGCTGTAATTCAGCAGGAACGCGTATTCGCCTCGGACGGTAAGACCGACCGTCTCGGGCAGGGAAAGGATCCTGCTCCATTGATCGGGAGCCTCGATGCTTTCCCGTTTGAGGATCGCTCTTGCGGTGTCCTCGCCAAACGCGCCTCCGAAATAGAGAGCCTTTCCTTTTCCGACCTTTTTTTCGGAAAGGGCGCAAGCACCCTTATAGTAGCGATTGTCAAAGGTTGCTACCGTATCGGCATCAATGGGGGTCAGAATATCATTAAAGACGGGGGCGCTGATCCGCTGACCGTCCAGCTCGACCCAGGCGCCATCTCCCTCATTCGATACAGCGGTAAAGTCATCCACCGTGATACCGCAAAGCTCGGCCGCGTATCCGGGCATGGGCATCATGGGGCATCGACCGTATAGATCCTTGTAGCCCGTGCGGCATCCGAACAGAACCGTGCCTCCCGCTTCCGCATAGGAACGGAGCATGCCTGCACGCTTCTCGGTGAGGATCGCGGCATGGGGATATACCACCATTTTATAGTTGCTTAGCTCAGCGGGGTTGGTGTCATCGTTGATATATACCAGATCAAAGGGGATATGCGCCTTCTCGGCGGCGGAAACCCATGCGGGATAGCTGATCCCATCGGCATCGCCGTGCCAAAGATCATTTTCTCCGTCCAATTCATTGTCATAATCTCTGAGAATGGCAAGCTCTGCCTTGAACGGCTTGCCGGCGATCTGTTCGATCTTTTGCAGATCGCGCCAAAGCTTTTTGACTTCTTCCACTCTACGGTTGTCCCGATTGTCGTAATTGAGGATGCCATGCCAGTAGATCTCCGTGCCAAAGGAGCAGGTCCGATAGCGGAAGAAGCTGACAAAGTCGGCGCCGTTGGCGATGGATTGCAATGCCCAAAGGCGAAGGTATCCCGGCTTTGGCGCTTCCGTTGGGTGCCAAAAGGTCCAGCCGCCCACACCCGATTGCTGCTCCATGATGCCGAAGATGGGAGAGATGCTTCTGGTCCTTGCCAAGCGATAGGTCGCCTTGCGTCTTTGCTCCACATTATTGAGCTCGTCCCGTTTTTCGTTGAAATGCGGGTAGTTGTCAAGGGTAATAAAATCCAGGACCTCATCGGTCAGACGGTGATAGTCGATATAGCGGAAGAGTCCGTTGGTGGTGATTTTCGCGTCGGTATACTTGCGAAGGATGTCGGTCTGCAGCTTGAAAAAATCGATTACGGTGTCGGAAATAAAACGACGCTCCAGAAGCTCCATATGCGGATTGGTATGTCCCTTGTGAAGAGTAGGGCGTGTCAGATACACCTCTTCCCAATCGGTGTAGGTTTGATTCCAAAACACGGCGCCAATGGCATCATTGAGCGCGTCAAGGGTTTTGAACTGCTTTCTGAGGTAGTCGCGGAACGCTTTGTGGTCACTTTCGGAATAGTAGAGATGGCATTCACAGTTGATCTCGTTGTCCAACTGCCATGCGACAATGTTCGGGTGCTTTCCGTAATGCTCTCCCAGCTTTTCCGTGATCCTTGCCACAAACGCGCGATAGGCATCGCTTGTCATATTATAGTGCCGACGGTGACCGTGGCGAATCAGATTGCCGTTTAGATCGGCATTGAGGATCTCGGGATACTTGTGGCTCATCCACGCGGGGGGAGTGGCTGTGGGGGTGCAGAAGATGACGCGCATCCCTTCTTCCTTTACGATCTCCATGAAGGAGTCGAAAAATTCGAAGGTGAAGATCCCCTCTTCCGGCTCAAACTTATTCCAGGCAAATTCGGCAATACGAATGACCGAAATTCCCATTTCCTTCATGCGGCGAAGATCCTCTCGCCAAAGAGAGGGATCCCAATGCTCGGGATAATAACAAACGCCAAGGGTCAAACGGTCTGCAGTCAGTTTTTTTCTCATTGCGGATTCTCCTTTTTATGGTTGATGAGGATAGAATATCATATTCGGATCGCCCTGTCAATCAGATTATTTTCAAGAAATATGGCAATATTAAGATTGACCTTTTTGTATTCTTGTGATATAATCTATAAAAGAGGTGATCTTTATGAAAAAATTCATATTACCCGTCGCTACGGAATTTGACCTGACGCTCCCATATTATTTTGCGGGGGTTGGCATTCGGTATGAGCAGGAGCATATTCACCGTCCCATCGGACATCCCCGATATCAGTGGATCCAATGCCGAGAGGGGAAGGGGGAGCTGTATCTTCGGGGAAATACCTACACGTTGGAGGAGGGAAAGGGAATGCTTCTCTTTCCCAACGAGCCCCACGAATATTTCGCGCTGACTCCCGGTTGGACCGTGGATTGGATCATCTTTTCGGGAACCGAAACCGAGCGGTTTATCCGAGAGATCCTGGGTGTTCGGGAATCAAGCGTGCTGACGGTCACTACACCCTATGTGCTTGCGGGAAAGCTGGAGGATCTGTATGACACGGCTGTGTCCGCTCTCCCCGCAAAAAATATTCTGTGCTCCTCTTTGGTATACGCCATTCTTTCCGATCTTCTTCGGTTTCTTTCCTCCGAAAAAACACCGTCCATGACCCATCGTCTGGCGAAGCTCGGTCCCGTTCTTGCCTACATCGAACAAAATTATCACCGTCCGATCTCGCTCTCGGAGCTTGCGGAGCAGGTCGGATGTACACCACAGCATTTTTGCGCGTCCTTCAAAAGGGTTATGTGTCAAACGCCCCTTGAATATGTCAACATGGTCAAGATACGGAAATGCAAGGAGGTTCTCTTGGAGCATCCCGAGACCTCTATTCGGGAGGCTGCTTATTCGGTCGGCTTTGAGGATGTGAGCTATTTTTGCTCGATCTTTCGGCGTACCGAGGGAATGAGTCCTTCCGAATTTCGCAGACTGCACCGTTGAATCGATCATGAAAAAAGAAATCCGTCGGGACGCAGCAGGGTCCGACGGATTTCCACCTTAGAGAAAAAAGAATATTCTTTTACAAAAACAATGACGAGGACAATGCAGAAGGGTCAAGCCATAACCTGTAATAAAGTTTTTGCGGAGCTTTTTTTAAAAAGCGACAAATCGCGTCCCCCGCGTCCTCGCGTCCGCGTTTTTATTTCTGCTTTTCTCCTGCCAGCCACAGACGGCGGATCTCTTCATAGACCTCGTCGCCGGGATCTACCAGAAGCTCTTCGTGGGAGCTAATGGGAAGCAGCTCGTCGCCCGCCTTCTCGGGGGTCGTGCAGGCGCGGTCGTTTCTCCATGCGTCACGCTCCTCTTGATTGCGAAGATTGGGAACAGCCATGGGGGTATTTCCGTTCAATACCGAACGCCAAGCAAGGATTCCGCAGATGCCCATGTCAACCGCCTGATAGACGTCGATGGACCACTTTCCGTCCTCACCGCCCAAAATCTTTTCGATGAAGCAGTGGGTGGGGTAGAAATCGGAGCCTGCGTGGGATTCGATGCCGCTCTTCAGTCTGCCGTCACGGGCGATCTGGCAGTCGGGGTCGTACTTTTCCCAATCGCCCTTGCAAAGCTCTTCGCCTTCCTTATAGACGTAGAGGCAGTTGCCTACGCTTCTCTCGGGATGACGGGAGAAGTGTCTGCCCGATTCCATCACGCCCTTGTCGCAATAGAGCTGGTAGTTGATGCTGCCGGGCTCACGCTTGAGTCCGCCGTGGATGCTCTTGAATACGGCGCCATTCTCCATGGTGACCATTTCGATTCCCGCAAGACCTGCGGTTCCTTTCGCAAGCAGTCCGCCCTTGATGGGATTGGTCTCAAAGCCGACCACCGACTTGGGGCGCAGACCTGTCATGGCGATCAGCGGACCCAAGGAGTGGGTGCAATAGAAGGTAGCGTACAGGCGGTTTCTCCAGTGATTGCGGTCACCGTAGGTGCAACGGGGCCAGATGGAGGAGCAATCGTGAATGTACTCGCCCTCGCCATAGTGAGCCTCGCCCATCTCACCCGATTGGTATCTCTGCCACATCTCAAAGGAATGCTGCATATAGCAATAGTTCTCTGCGTAGGCATAAACCATTCCGGTCTCTTCTACCGCCTCGATCAGCTCCACTGCCTCTGCCATAGTCTCGCAGGGAAGTACCTCGGAAAGCACGTGCTTGCCCGCTTTCATGCAACGGATGGCAAAGGGAACGTGCTCGGTGGCATAGTTGGCAAGAACCACCGCATCCAGCTCGGGGTGATTCAGAAAATCCTCAAAATTGTTGTAGCAAGCAACCTCGGTACCCAACTCCTTTGCCTTTTCCTTGACCTTATCCAGAAGAGGCTCGTACTTATCGCAGACGGCAACAAGGTCCGCTTTATCATGGGAGAAGAGCACCTGAATCATGGTATAGCCGCGGGCACCGCCGAACACACCGATCTTCAGTCTTTTGTTTTTTGCTTCCATAGTGGTTGACTCCTTTTTGTTTTTATGATAAGATATAACCGATGGATTCATTGTAACATGAGGAAGATTTTCCGTCAATGTACAAGATGCACAAATATAGGGGGGATTTTTGGAATGAGTAAACAAAGTATGACCGAGATTGCCAACCGAAGCGGCAAAAGTGTCTCTACGGTCAGCAAGGTTCTCCGAAATTGCCCCGGGGTCGATTACGAGACGAGAGAGGCGGTACGCGCCGCGGTATGCGCGGGAGAACCCTTGGCATCTCGCAGGGAAGGAAACGGTATTTGTGTGATTCTTCCCGACAATCCCAAGTTTTTCTGGAATCGGGCACTGGCGGTTTTGGGCGGTAAAAACGAGACGCTGAAGATCTATTCCGCTATGCACCGTGACAGGGAAGATCGAGAAGTTTCTCTTTGTCTCTCCCAAGCTGTTGAGGCGGGCGTGTCGGCGGTGATCCTTGCCGCCCTTCCAGGAGAGGAACTCCGAGAGGAGCTGGCTCGGCTGGCGGACAGAATGCTGATTCTTCAGCTTTGCGAATATACGCCTATCCCGAACACCTTTTTTGTGGGATCGGATTTTTACGAAGACGGATTGGCGCTTGCCGAGGCGGTGCGGTTCGATGGAGGGCAGTGCCCGACAGTTGGGGTTCTTCGCCCCAACGGAAGCGTTTCCGCTATCGAGCGTGTGCGAGGATTCTCGGATGGGCTCGGTGACTGTGCGGAGATCCTCATGATCGATCCACCCGAAGCCTCTGCGCTCTATGCCTCCCACCTTGCCCGAACCATTGACGGGTCGGGAAAGAAGCTCGATTATCTTTTCGGTTTTGACGGTGTGACCGCCTCCGCTTGCGATGCGCTCTATAAATTAAAGGATCGCATGGATTGCCGCTATATCGGCTTCGAGTTTCCCCCTACGGCACAAAAGCATTGGGAAAACGGTCGGATCGCCGCTCTGGCGATTCAATCCCCCGAAACGCAGATGCGCAAGGCACTCTCCCTTGCTAACCGATACGTGGAATCCGGCATTTTCCCCGACGAAAAATTCACCCGCCTGCCATCGGAGCTGAGAGGGACGCGATTTGCCACTTTTTGAAAAAAGTGGCGCAAAAACTTTATTACTTGTTTTGGCTTGACCTTTGTGCATTGTTCTCGTCATGATTTGCGTAAAAGAATATTGTTTTTTCTCTAAGGTAGAAAACCATCGGACTGCGTTGCTGAGCCAACATATGCGCAAGCATATGTCCCGAAGCGAAGCGAAGGAGGACACCGATGGTTTTCTTTTTTATTAAAAAAAAACAAAAAGAAATCCGTCGGGACGCCAGAGGGTCCGACGGATTTCCACCTTAGAGAGAAACCATACGTTTACACGTGACACAAAGACAAGGAACGTGAATAAAAAATAAAAATATCCTTGTATGAAAAGTTTTGCGGAGCTTTTTCAAAAGCGACCTAATATTAGTCGTAAGTAATATCACGTTTTCAGATTCGGCGTAGCGATGGCGCTGTACTGCACAAATCCGTCTAAGGGCTTGTGGAGACGGGGCTCGTCCAATTTTTCGAGGGAGTCGAGCTCCCCTGCGAGGTAGGCTTCGATGAGCGCCTTTGCGGTATCGCAACGGGCGGCAACACCGGCATAGCGCACGTCGAGGTTGGACCAACCGATGATCTTATTGTGCTTGAACCAGATCGCCTTATGCGCCTCGTGAACACGGATGACGGCATCCTTGAGGGCAGGGAGCAGGATCTCGGCAATCTCCGAAAGAAGCGCGCGGTCTCCCCGCTTGTAAGCTGATACCAGATTTTCGGCAATCAGGGTTTTGACGCCCATGTAGTCAAAGACCTTGGCTGCAAAGGAGTAGAGGAACTGCCATTCGCCCTCGGCATCCGCGTAGGCTGCCATACGGCGGGTCGCCTCGGCATAGTGCGAACTCATGGGATGGCCCTCTAAGTGACTGTCATAGAGACCCTCCATAATGTCCTGCCAGAAGAGAGGCTTTCCGAGGAAGCGGTGAGAATAGTTCTCATAGTCCTTGGCAAGATCCTTGTTGTGGTAGTCGCTCATGAGCAGGAAGGCATCATAGTTACCGCCGCTGACCGCATGGAAACGGCGACGCAGCTTTTCTTCGGTCGGGTCTTTGTCGTAGCAAAGCTCCGCGAAATAGGAGAGTCCGAACAGATTTGTGTACCAATCGCACTCGGCATTGTCATTGGTCCAAAGGGTCGCCATGGCTTCCCGCACGTCATTTGCGCGGCAGGCAAGCAGAGACTGCTTTGTGCAATCCATGGTGTAATAATGCTCGGGAAAATGACCGATCCAGCTCCAAAGACCGCCCGCGAAGATCACGGAACGATTTAGCGCCTTGTGCTTTTTGAGCATGTAATCATCACTGCCGTACTCCTCACCGTAATGCCAGAATACCAGCTCCACCTCGGCGGGGATTCTTTTCGCTACCTCGGGTGGGATTTCGGTTTCGGGGGCGCAATATTTGTGCTTCGGATGGCAGACACGGAAGTACATATCGCTCCACATCATGGGGCGAAGTCCGTATTTCCTTGTAATGGAGATCAGCCGCTCCATGTATTCGTTGAAGATCTCAAAGGCAGGAACGTAGCCGTTTCTGTCCAAAAACTTTCCGCGTCCCATATCCCATGCCTCGTCCATGCCGATGTGAATGCGGCGGGAGCGGAAGCAGGCAGAGACCGTACCGATCAGCTCGTCCAGAAAGTCAAAGGTCTTTTCCTCTCTTGCCAGAAGCACCCTTGCCGTATCCTTGATGGGAGATGCCTCCTTCCACATGAGATACTTTTCCATGTGACCGTAGCATTCGAGACAGGGAATGACCTCAATGCCGTATTCGAAGGCATAGTCGTCCACGGCACGCAATTCCTCGGGGGTGTAGCGACCGCGCATATAGCCGAAATAGGGGCGGTTCGGAAGGGTCAGCACGTCCTCGGTGTAGAGCATGACCATGCCGTAGCCCATCAGCACCAGTCGGTCGATCAGATTCTTCACGGTCTTGACGGTGGGGACCGCACAACGGGAGGTATCGATCATGGTAGAGACCGTCTCAAAGTGACCGTCCTCCCACCATTCGAAGGAGTCCTTTTCCTTCGCCTCGGTCAGAAGCACCGACAGCTCACGGAAGAAGAGGTGTTTTTTTGTGTAGTAAATGATCGCTTCACCGTTATGAAGGGTCACACCCGTACGGTCGGATGCCTCGGCACGGACGAGGATGTCATCGCCCTCCTCACAGTCCAAAAGCGGAAGCAGGCGGGCAATGCCGACGGAAAATTCTTCGGGAATCGAAAACTTGACTTTCATGCTTTTTGTCTCCTTTTACCGGAAATTTACGATCTTCAGGGTGGTGCATCGGGTCATGTACTGGGTCAGACGGTCATTGATGGCATATTCGGCATCCTCGTGCAAATGACCCGTTAGGATAGCACGGATGGTGGGCTCGGAGCAGATGTAGTCATAGGCGAGAAGGGTGGTCTCGTCTGCCTTCTGCTGACGGAAGCGGTGTTCGCTGTAGCCCTTCATTTTTTCCTCGGGAACTGCCATCAGATAGGCGGAGTCCGATTTCTTTTCTACGATTTCATGGTTGTAAAGTGCTTCACAGTAAAGCGGGTTGTGGATGAGCAGAACCACGGGCTTTCCCTCGGCAACCACCTCCTTGAGGGCATTCAGCTGCCATTCCTCAATGAGATAGTAGGAGTTATCCAACGCCACGAAATTCACGCCACCCATCTCTCGCTTGGAAAAACGGATGTCGTTCTTAAAGGCAGCCTGTACCTTGTCAAGGCTCTGCGCACGGTAGGCGGCATCCTCAACTGCCTCTCCTACGTAAAGGCTGAATTCGTGGTTGCCCGCTGCCATAAACAGATCGTTTTCCTCGGAAAAAGTACGGGCAACGTCCAGATTTTTATAAGAAACGAAGTCGATCAGATCTCCCGTATGGAAGATCGGAACGCCTTCTTTTTTTGCGTATTCGGTCGCGCTCTCCACCAAAATTCCCGCGCGGGCGAAATATTTGCTTCGCTGTGCCGCTAAGGCGAGCTTGCGGTCATCGTCCCGCTCGTCCGCTTCGGTCAGATGAGTGTCGCTCATGTGCAACACGCGGAAGGGAGCAGTGGCTCCTACGTCAATGGTGATCTCCGACCAACGGGGGTATTTCTTTTCAACCGTTTCCATGTTTCGGTCTCCTTTGGTTATAAATTGTTTCCTTCATTATAACAGAATTCTTCCGCCTTTGTCAAGGGAATCGGAAAAGAATGAACGATGAAAAAATGACTTGAACGATTTGGTAGGTTGATTGCTCGCCCGCGATGTTCCGTCTCTCTTTATTGTGATCGCACTCTCCCTCAGTCGCTTTCAGCTCCCTCCCGGAGGGAGCATTTTCACAGAAGGATTCACACAAGAAGAAAACGGGATGCGATTGTTTCTCGGGGCGTCGAGGACGTCGCCCCCTACAAATGATAGAGGGATGCCAATGCAATTTTCCTAAATAAATAAGCAATCGGGTATGCCTTTGTTTATTTAGGAGAATGTACGACAAATAATTTCTATCTTGTAGGGGACGACGTCCTCGACGTCCCGTTATAAATACAAAAAGAAAACCATCGGTGGCTGTGCGTAGCACGTGTAGCCGTCCGATGGTTTTCTACCTTAGAGAAAAACAATATTTTACTGCAAAATCATGACGAGAAGAATGTACAAGGGTCAAGTCATAATTTGTATGAAAGTTTTGCCAAGCTTTTTCTAAAAGCGGAAAAAACGAGTCGTAACGAATTCATTAACCAACCGCTACACTCTTCAAGTCCCGATCCAATACCGTGAAATCGGCATCGTAGCCACGGGCGATGTGTCCCTTGGTGGAAAGACCCATCAGGGTAGCGGGGGTCTCGGTCATCATGCGCACCGTGTCGGGCAGGGAGAAGCCGGCGCGGACGGTACGCTCGATGAGCATATCGGCGGTGGCGATGCTACCCGCAAAGGCGGAGCGATCCGCGAGCTTTGCTACACCGTCCTCAATGACATAGGGAACCGAACCGCCTACCTCACCGGCAGTCAAGCCGCCGAAGCGAATGGCATCGGTCACCAGACATACGCGATCCACACCCTTGATCTTCACGATCATGCGCAGAAGCTCAGGAGGGAGATGACAGCCGTCCGCAATGGTCTCCACATAAATGTCATCCATGAGGAAGGCAGACTCAATGACACCCAGATGGCGGAAGCCGCCGTGGCGGGTGATGGTCGAGGTACAGGAGTAAAGATGGGTCACCAAACGGTTTCCGCCCGCAAGGGCTTCCTTCATGTGGGAATATTCCGCGGAGGAATGCGCCGTGGCGGGGGTGATGCCCTTCTTTTTCAGGAAGGCAAGGAATTTGCCGTCCGTGTCCCGCTCGGGAGCATAGCTCCAACGGGCAATGAGAGAGCCGAACCGTTCCACCAGTGCCTCGTATTCTTGGGGATTGGGCAGACGGATCACAGCTGTATCCTGGGCACCGCACATTTCGGGCGCCAGATAGGGACCCTCCAAATGGGCACCGGGAATTTCCAGGGGCATACGGTCACGGCAGGCTTCCAATGCCTCCAGTGCCCGAACCATGGTATCGTAATCGGTGGCGGAAATGGTGGGATAGAGCACCCGTGTGCCGTGGTCGGCATGAAGACGGCAGGCGCGAAGGATCGACTCCTCGGTGCCGTCAATGAACTCGGCGCCGTCACCGCCGTGACAGTGCAGCTCAATGAGTCCGGGCAGGATATAATTTCCGTGAAGCTCCACGATCTCGGCATCCGCGGGAGCAGAGGGGATCAGATCGAGGATCTTGCCATCCTCGGTGAGGATTCCCATGTCGCGGATCTCCTTGCCGTCGGTGATGATCACACCGTTCTGATAAAACTTTTTCACAGCGTCACTTCCTTGCCTGCGGTGTAGGATTCCTCAATGGCGTGCAGAATGCGAAGAGGACGGATCATGGTCTCGTCATCGGTGGCACGCTTGCCGGTACGGAACATTTCCACCATCTCGTTGATTTCGTACGTGTAGGCGTAGCTGACCGATCCGACGGTGTGAACATCCAGACATTCCTTCTCACCCATAACGCGAGCGGCATAGGTGTAGGAGGAGGTGTAGGTACCCGCCACGTCAAAGTCGTCGTAGGAGAAGATCACGCTCACACGGTTCTGCTCGGGAGCGGCGGCACGCGCCAATACCGAGCGAACGTTGGGGCCGAAGATGGTCAGCACCGATTCGGTCAGATGCTGGGCATAGAAGTAAAATCCGCCGTATTCGTTGACCATATCAATGGGAGCGGCAACGTGACCGCAGACCACCTTGTTTTTCTGTACGAAGCGCGCGAGAGGACGGAACTCATCCAAAAAGCGGAGCGTGGAGCCGCCGCACATCAGAGCGCCCGTCTTGTTTGCCACGTCGAACATTTCCTGTGCCTTTGAGAGATCTACGGTAAAGGGCTTGTCGATGAAGGCATGAATGCCTGCCTTCAGATAGGGCATGGCATATTCATAGTGCAGGTCTCCGTGACGGGCGGTCACCACCACCGCGTCTACCTTGCCGAGGAACTCATCGGGGGTCTTGGCAAAGTAGGAGACGTAGCCCGCATCACGGAGCTGCTTGTTTGCCTCTTCGTCGGGCCCGTAGGCACCGACGATCTCGATGTCGGCATAATCGGGATTGCCGCACAGAACACGGCAAAAGGCAAACGCGTGAGAATTTTCTGTGCCGAGAAAGGCAATTCGGATCTTTTTCATTTGGCACCTCAATCCTTCAGAGGCAGAGGATTCTGCGCACGGATCTCATCGATGAGACGGAGCTGGCGGAGAACCTGATAGGGGGTGATCTTCATGGGCTTGCCGTCTACCAGATAATCGTAGATCATATCGTAGTAGGAACGAACCGCGTAGGTGAAGGCGGTTCCCTCCAGCTGGATGGTCTCTTCCTTCCAATCAAGGGTCTCGGAGCAGTATGCGGGGGTACCGTCCTCCTTGCAAAGGGGAGCCAGTACCTGAGCGGGAATGGGCTGAGCCTCGGGATCGAAATACTTCATCTCGATGACCTTATGGGTGGAACGGAGACAACCCTTGGTACAGGAGATGCGGTAGGTGTAGGGCAGGTAAGCATCGCAAGAGGAGATCTCTACGTCAATAAGAGGCTTGCCGGGGCAATCCATGAGGATCTTTGCGTAGTCCTCGGCATCTCCCGCGGTGTTGACCGTGGTCATGCGGGAAAGAACACGGATGTTCTCGTCAAAGTCCAGCCAATCCAATGCCTGATCCAAGGGATGAGGTCCGGTGTTGCGCAGGTTGCCTCCACCGTAAGCCAAAGAGGTCTGCCAGTCCCAACGGCGGGCATAGCCGGAGAAGCTGATGGCGATCTGTACGGGATCACCCAGAATACCGGAATCAATGATCTCGCGGATCTTTACGTAGTAGGGAGCAAAGCGGGACTGCTGGAAAATGTTCAGCATCTTGCCGCTCTTCTCCGCAACCTTGACTGCGTGAGCGCCTTCCTCGTAGGTACGGGCGAAGGGCTTTTCACAGACCACGTTGAAGCCGTGGAGCAGAAGATCCTCGGTTACTGCGGCATGCATGTGGGAGAAGGTGCTGTTGACGACCACGTCAATGTCGGTTCTTCCGTACAGCTCGGTGTAGCTTTCGTATACGTCTACACCCTCGCCCCATTCCTGTTTTGCGCGCTCTCTGCGCTCGGGAAGTGCGTCGACTACCGCTACTACGCGGTATTTTGTATTCAATTCGCTTTTGAAGAAGGCACCGTGAATGTCACGTCCGCTTCTTCCTTGTCCGATAATGGCTACGTTCAGCATGTTCATGATTGTGTTACTTCCTTTCTTGCTTGTTCTATGATTTGGAGTAAAGACTCCATGCTTTCAAGAGACGCGTCGTAGGCACCGTCCGAGAAATCGTATCCGCCCGGACGCTGCAGCTGCTCCTCGGTGAGGATGACGTTCTTGCGATAGTGGGTCTCCAGCATGACGTATCCGTCATATCCGTCACGGAGGAGTCGGGTAAAGAGACCGTGCCAATCCACCTGTCCCTCGCCTACCCGTACCGCCTCGGTTCCCTTGGGAGAGGCATACGCGATCGCATCCTTTACGTGGATGTGGCAGAGGCGATCCTTGAGCGCCTCATAACCCTGAGGATAGGGAACGATGGAGGGATCGGAGTAAAGTCCGTTGCCGGGATCGTAGAGGGCTCCGATTCTCTTGTGGTTGATGGCATTGACCATCTCCGAGAGCTTCAAGGGATCAGAGGAATGAACCGAAGGATCATACTCCAATGCGCAAAAGACGTCATATTTCTCACACAGCTCGATGATGGGCGCGTATTTCTTGGCGCGATCTTCGAGAGAAGCACCGCATTCCCAGAAATCGAAGCCGCGGATGAGGTCCGCATCGAGGATCTTCGCAAAGCCGCAAAGACGCTCGAAGGATGCCACGTGATTGGCAACCGCGTCCGTATCCCCGATCTCGCACTTGAAGAGCGGAGCGGAGATGGCGACCACCTGCATGCCGTGCTCGTCGCAGAGCGCCTTCATGTCCTTGACCTGCGCCTCGGTCCAGTCAAAGGGAGAGACACCGTCCACCGAGCGAAGCTCTAAGGCGGTCAGACCAAATTGCTTGCAGAATTCAATGGCAACGGCAAGGGATTGGGATACCTCATCGGTGATGACACCTACGGAAAAGGGGAGCTTTCCGTTCATCTCAAAGACCCTCCGAGAGAAGCGATGCGCTGTCCGCGTCGCAGTACATGATCGAATTGTCCTTCAGACGAAGAACCGTTGCGGGGCAAGCCGCGCCGATCTCACCCTCTACCGTGTTGCGAACTGCCTGCGCCTTGGTGGCGGCGGGAACCACGCAGAAACGGTAAGGAGCGTTTGCCAGGGTGGGGACCGTCAGAGTCAGCGCGTACTTCGGTACGTCCGCAAGGGTTGCGAAGCAGCCGTCGTGAACCTGCTGCATACGGCAGGTCTCGTCCAGATCCACTACCTTCACGAGAGCGGGATCGTTGAAGTCGGCAACATGGGGGTCATTGAAGGCGATGTGTCCGTTCTCTCCGATGCCCATGCAGACGATGTCGGCGGGATGCTCGGCAAGAAGAGCGGAGTAGCGCTTTGCCTCAGTCTCAGCCTCGGCGGTGCAGTCGATGAGATTCACCGACGCGAAGGGAACGTGATCAAAGAGCGCGTTCCGAAGGAACATGGCAAAGCCCTGAGGAGCCTCGGGGGAGATGCCCACGTACTCGTCCATGTGGTAAGCATGGATTCGGTTCCACGGAATGGTCTTATCCTCCAGCAGTCCGCGCAGGGACTCGTTCTGAGAGGGAGCGGCGGCGAAGATCATGTAGATCTCGTCCTTTTCCGCGAGCAGCTTGTGGATGCAAGCGGCAATGTCCGCTGCGGCAGCCGCACCCATAGCGGCTCTGGTTTCGTAAATTTTTACGGTCATTTTGTCTTTTTGAATGATTTTCATAGTAATACACCTCCTGTTGACATCATTATAAACTATCTTTTTTTGCAAGTCCATTGCAAATATCAGCTTTTTTATTGCAAATCGTGACATATTGTGATATAATGGATGGGAAAGCAAAGGAGATTGCTTTTGTACCGAATCATCCACGGCTTTGCCTGTCCCCACTTCCCTCACAAGGGGAGGCTCAAATTTTCTTCGGTCCACAGATATCTCTTGATAAAAGGAGCTTCATGATGAACCAAACCGTACTTTTTTCGTACCGCGACGAGCAGTTATACTTTCACCACACGGTGACACCCTCGCCCGATCCCGATAATTTTCCCTTTCGTTTGCATTCTCACCATATGCATGAGCTGTATTACTTCGCGGGAGGCGATGGGGATTTTACGGTAGAGGGCGTGACCTATCCTTTGTCAAAGGGAACCTTGATCCTGTCCGCGGGCGGTCAGGTGCATCACTTGAATGTTCGAAATAGGGGAACACCCTATGAGCGGATCGTTTTGATGTTCGGCATGAAGCTCTTACCCGAATCGGCAGAGGAGCTGATCCGCTCCGCTGAGCGGGGACATCACGTGTTTCATCTGAACGGACGGGAGCAGGTCTGGTTTGAAGAGTGCTGTATGGCGATCGAGGGAGGCACGGAGGAGGATGTCGAGCGCAGAGACGCGCTGCTCTCCTTCCTTCGGATGCTTCTTGTAAAAATGAAGAGCCTGGCTGCCTTATCATCCGGGGCGGACGACCCCGAAAATGAGACGGTGCGCGAGATCGTTCGCTATGTGAACCGCAATCTGACCGCCCCCTTGAGTCTTTCGCTTCTGGAGAAGGAATTTTTCAGAGATAAGGCGACGCTCAACCGTTGCTTCAAGTCGGTGATGGGATGCGGGATCTGGGAATATGTGATCCGTAAGCGGATCTTCAATGCCCGACAGGAGCTGTACGTGAGCGGAAGCATCAATGCCGCGTTTCTCGCCAGCGGCTTCGGGGATTATTCGGTGTTTTACCGCAACTATACACGGGTAACGGGACTGTCACCCTCTGCCGATCTCAAGCGAATGAAGGCAGGGGAGTAACTGTTTTTACGCTTTTTAGCCTTAAAAGCTCTTGCAATGCGATTGCACTCATGATACAATGAAGAAAGAAATACAAGCGGAGGTAACGGTATGAGCACAAGGACCAAGCTGTCGGGTCGCTTTTGGTGCGCCCTGACACTCTTCTCCCTGATCGGGCAGATCGCCTGGGTGGTGGAGAATATGTATCTGAATATTTTTATTTACGAGATGTTCCGCGCGAGCGCGGCGGATATCAGCCGCATGGTGGCGGCAAGCGCCGTTTCGGCAGCGGTCACCACGGTGTTTATCGGCGCTCTGTCCGACCGCATCGGAAAGCGCAAGCTCTTTATTTGCGGCGGCTATATTCTATGGGGCGTCTCCATCTTCGGCTTTGCGCTATCCATGACGGTCACGGCGGCGGCGCTGGGCATTCTCATCGTCATCGCGTTGGATTGCCTGATGACCTTCTTTGGATCGTCCGCCAACGATGCCGCCTTCAACGCGTGGCTCACCGATAGCACCGACGAGACCAACCGCGGCTCTGCCGAGGGGATCAACTCCATGATGCCCCTTTGCGCCATTCTCGCGGTGTTCGGCGGCTTTATGTTCTTTGATCTCACCGTTCCCGCCAGCTGGACGTGGATCTTCTGCATCATCGGCTCGGTGGTGCTTCTGGTGGGCATCCTCGGTCTATTTCTCATCAAGGAGCCCAAAAGCACCGTTCGCTCTGAAACGGGATATTGGTCGAATGTGATCTACGGCTTCCGTCCCGCTACCGTCCGCAAAAACCCCTCGCTGTATTTTCATTTTGTTCTGTTTATTCTGTTCAATATTTCCATTCAGATCTTCATGCCCTATCTGATTCTTTACTACGAGAAGTCCTTGGGGCTTGCCGACTACGTGCTGATCATGGCGCCTGCCATTGTGCTTGCGTCGGTTGTGACGGCGATCTGGGGCAAGGTCTACGACAAAAAGGGATTTTCCTTCTCGGTGTGGATCGCCCTCGGATGGCTGATGGCGGGATACCTGATTCTCTTTTTCTTCCGCACCACCCCCGCGGTGTTTGCAGGCTCGCTTTTGATGATGTGCGGCTATCTGTCGGGCATGGCGGTATTCGGCGCCAAGATCCGCGATCTGACCCCCGAGGGTCGGGCAGGACGGCTGCAGGGCATCCGCATTACCTCTCAGGTGCTTCTTCCGGGGCTGATCGGTCCCGCCATCGGAAGCGCGGTGCTTGCCAATGCCGAGACGGTCACCAATTCCGACGGAACTACCTCCTTTATCCCAAATGCCAATATTTTCTTGGCGGCTCTTCTTGCCATTTTCGCTCTTGTGATTTTGCTTCTTCTGTCGCTTCTTTTTCGCCGCGGACGAACCGTCCGTCTCTCCACTCCCTTTGAGGAATCCGCTACGGGGAGGGAATGGGAGGAGGAATATCCGAGGCCGCAAATGAAGCGGAATTCCTTCCGCTCTCTGTCGGGGGAATGGGAGCTGTCGGTGCTGCAAGGAGGGGAGCGTCGTTCTCTCGGAATTGTCCGTGTGCCGTTTCCGCCCGAAAGTGAGCTGTCGGGGATCGGACGAACCTTGAAAAAGGGAGAACGATATCTCTATGAGCGCAGGGTGACTCTGACCCATGAGGAGCTCAGAGGGCATCTGTTGCTGCACTTCGGTGCGGTGGATCAGATCGCCGAGGTTTCGCTGAACGGCATTCTTCTCGGCAGACATGAGGGCGGTTATCTTCCGTTCTCCTTTGATCTTTGCGAGCATGCCCATGTGGGCGACAATCTGCTTTCGGTGACGGTCACCGATCAAACCGACACGGAGCTTTGCTACGGCAAGCAGAGAAAGAAACGGGGCGGGATGTGGTACACGCCCACAAGTGGCATCTGGCAGCCCGTTTGGCTGGAGCGCGTGCCGAAGGAATATATCCGTAATCTTCGATTGACCCCTACGTTGAACTCGGTGACCATCGAGACCGAAGGGGGAGAAGCGAACAAGAAGCTGCGCCTTATCTTGAATGGGGAAGAGAAGATCTACACCTACGAGGGAGATTCCTTTACGTTGGTTCTCGACGATCCCATTTTGTGGTCGCCTGAACATCCGCATCTGTATTCCTTCATCTTGGAGTGCGGAGAGGACCGCATCGAATCCTATTTCGCTCTGCGCACCTTTGAGGCAAGGCGGGAGAAGGGTAGGGCGGCATGCTATCTGAACGGCAAGCCTTATTTCATTCACGGGCTGTTGGATCAGGGCTATTTCAGCGACGGCATCTACCTGCCCGCTACTCCCGAGGGGTACGCAGGCGACGTGCGTCAGATGAAGTCCTGCGGCTTCAACGCCCTTCGGAAGCACATCAAGATCGAGCCTGCGGTCTTTTATTACGAATGCGACCGTCAGGGAATGTTGGTGCTTCAGGACATGGTGAACAACGGCAAGTATCATTTTCTTGCGGATACGGTACTTCCCACGGTAGGATTCAAGCAGCGCCGCGGTCACCGCGTCTCTGCCCGCCGCCGCAGGGATTTTGAGTGCAGTGCCCGTGGGACGGTTTCTCTGTTGTACAATCATCCTTCCGTGGTATATTACACCATTTTCAACGAGGGCTGGGGACAGTATGCGGGGGCGGAGCGGATCTACCGAGAGCTGAAGGAATTGGATCCCACCCGTGTGTATGACACCGCATCGGGGTGGTTCATCCCGAAGGAAAGCGACGTACAGAGCGAGCACGTGTATTTCAAGCCCGTGGATCTTTCCTATGGGGAACTGCCCGTGATCCTTTCGGAGTTTGGCGGATATTCCTGCAAGCTGTCTGACCATGCCTTCAATCTGGACAAGACCTACGGCTACAAGACCTGTGCCGATCCCGAGACGCTTCAAAGAGATCTGGAGGAGCTGTATCGTTCCGAGATCGTTCCCGCCATCCAAAAGGGTTTGGCAGGCGCCATCCTCACTCAGGTCAGCGACGTGGAGGACGAGACCAACGGACTTCTCACCTACGACCGCAAGGTGTTGAAGGTGGATCCCGATCGGATGCGGAAGGTCGTTTCGGAGCGGATCTTTGACGCGTTCGAAGCAATTTCTTACG
>JAFVRI010000165.1 GCA_017504335.1 Clostridia bacterium | reverse complement strand
GTATTAAAGGTTTCCTCTTCTGTTTCGCCAAACGAACCGCCGATAGAAATTGCATTTCCGCATGACTGTAACGACAGCACCCAATATTTTAAGGTGGAGGTTTACGGGCATATCATAGCGGATAGTTCAATCAACGGCGATGTGGTCTGCCATCAAAGCATTCATAGCAGTACGATCAACGGTGACGTTCAATCAGCGGGGGATATCAAAGTAAATGAATTAAACGGTCAGAAAATCATCTGCAAAGATATAACGGATTGCTATAAGCTTCAAGCCAAAACAATCGAATGCTCGGGGAATATATCTGCGACAAATTTGACGTGTGACCAAATTTTTTATGAACAAAAATGAAAAACCGTCAAGAGTAACCGTAATGGTTGTTCTTGGCGGTTTTTGCTTTTTATGGATTCATTATCAAAATTACTTATTGGATTTTACGATAGCTTCCCAAAGACCGTTGAGGTAGGTTGCGCCGAGCGCTCTGTCGTAAAGACCGTAGCCGGGCATTGCAACTTCATCCCAGATCATTCTGCCGTGGTCGGGACGGATGGGACCGTCAAAGCCAATGTCGTAGAGAGCTTTCATGATCTCGTACATATCGAACGTACCGTCGGAAGAAAGATGCGCGGATTCCTCGAAGTTGGTGGGAGAGTGGAAGTTGAGGTTACGAACGTGAGCGAAATGAACTCTGCCCTTGAGAGAACGGATCATGTCGGGAAGATCGTTCTGGAGGTTGGTACCGTAAGAGCCGGAGCAGAAGGTAACGCCGTTGTGGGGATCGTCAACCATTTTCATCATGCGGAGAATGTTCTGCTTGTTGATGATGATTCTGGGAAGACCGAATACGCTCCAAGCGGGATCGTCGGGGTGAATTGCCATCTTGATGTCGTATTTGTTGCAAACGGGCATGATGGCCTCGAGGAAGTATTTGAGATTTTCGAAGAGCTTTTCATCGTCAATATCCTTGTAAAGCTCAAAGAGTTCCTTAACTTTTGCCATACGTTCGGGTTCCCAACCGGGCATAACCGTGCCGTTCATATCGGAAGCGATGGAGCCGAACATATCCTCGGGATTGATCGCATCAACTGCTTCCTGTGTGTAAGCGAGAACGGTGGAGCCGTCTGCGCGCTTTCTTGCGAGCTCCGTACGTGTCCAGTCAAATACGGGCATGAAGTTGTAGCATACCATGTGGATATCAGCCTGACCGAGTCTTTCAAGGGTGGTAATGTAGTTTGCGATATGCTCGTCACGCTTGGGACCCGCGGTCTTGATATCATCACTGATATTTACGCTTTCGATGCCTTCTACCTTCAGACCTGCGGCTTCAACCTCAGCCTTCATGGCAAGAATCTTTTCCATTTCCCAAGCTTCGCCGGGAACGGAATCGTAAAGGGTCGTGATAACACCGGTTACACCGGGAATCTGGCGGATTTGCTTCAAGGTTACGGTATCGTGTCCCGTACCGTACCATCTGAGAGTCATTTTCATAAAATATTCTCCTATCTGCCGTTTGGCATAATTTTTTATACTGTAGGAAATTGCGCAAATTGATTTTTCGCCGCTTATTTGCGGTCTCGGTCAAAATTTAAGATTTCACTCAATATGTAATTGGATATCATGAATCCCCGTCTGGAAAGACGGTAACCGTTTTTATTTTGCATGATATATTCTTTTTCGATAAACGGTTTCATGCGTTCGCCGTATTTTATTTCAAAATCTTCTCCGAACCGTTCTTTGTATTCCGTAATGTCGATTCCCGAACGAAGACGGAAGCCGAGCATGACGAATTCCAAAGCGGCATCGTCCGGAGTCGAATGCTCGTGTACGTCGATCAGACGGTCTCTTTGGCACGGATAGGTAATGAATTCTCTGAGTATTTTTTTGTAGGAATATCTCGTTCCGTTCAAAAGAGAATGTGCCGCGGGACCGAAGCCGATATAATCCTCAACCTTCCAATACCTCATATTATGGCGGCATTCGAAGCCGGGCTTGGCAAAATTGCTGATCTCATATTGGAAAAAACCGGCAGCTTCCATTTTTTCTGCCGAATTCAGATACATTTCCACCTGAACGTCCTCGCTCGGCAAAAGCTGCGCGATCTCCGGATTTTTACCGAAGGGTGTTTCGGGCTCAATGTTCAGTCCGTAAAAGGAGATGTGGTCAGGGTCCAGATTGATGACGTAATCCAAGGTGTCGGAAAGCGTTTGCTCCGTTTGTCCCGGGAGTGCATACATGAGATCCACGTTGATATTCTGGAATCCCTCTAACCGCGCAAGCAGGAAGGAGCGCTCGAATTCTTCCTTCGTGTGGATACGGCCGAGCGTGGCAAGCTCCTTGTCATCTGCGCTTTGCAATCCGATGCTGAGGCGGTTTACGCCTGCTTCATGATAGGCAACGAGTTTTTCGGGATCCAAGGTGCCGGGATTGGCTTCCACGGTAATTTCCGCATCCCCCGAAACCTTAAAGGTCTTGCGTACGGTTTTTAGAATTCGGAGGATCTGATCGCCGGAAAGGATGGAGGGGGTGCCGCCGCCGATGTAGATGGTGTCAACGATTCGGTTTTTTGCTTCCGCGCGGAAGCTTGCAATTTGCGAGATCAATGC
>JAFVRI010000164.1 GCA_017504335.1 Clostridia bacterium | reverse complement strand
TTGGGTGCCTTGGGCTTGGAGCTTCTCACACTCTTTGCGGGTGTGGGCTTCTCCGATTCTGCCGTCTTTTTTGCTTCCTCCGCCTTTTTCAGACGGGATGCGGAAAGCTCAGCAAGTCTCACGGTTTCGGGATGGGGGTTGGCGATCACCGCGCTTGCCACGGGCTTTTTGATGCAGCCCGCACACGCGTTATCAACCGCCGCCTGTACGGCGGATACCGTTCCCGTTACGATCAGCGTAACCAGTCGTCCGCCGAGCTTTCTCTCCCAGCTTACAAGAGAGACGTCGGCGCTCTTGCACATGATATCAAGAGCATCCACGGCGGCAACCACTCCGCTGACCTCAACGAATCCAAGTGATTTCATAATACCTCCGCTTTGATTCGGGGGGCTTCCGTCGCCCGCCGATCAGTTCAGAGAAGGAAGAATCTTCTCAACATCTGCGTGGGGTCTGGGGATCACGTGAACTGCTACGATCTCGCCCAAGCGAGATGCGGCTGCCTGACCTGCCTCGGTTGCTGCCTTCACAGCTCCCACGTCTCCTCTTACCATAACGGATACCAGTCCGGATCCGATCTTCTCGGTTCCGATCAGAGTAACCTCTGCTGCCTTTACCATTGCGTCTGCTGCCTCAATTGCAGCAACCAATCCACGGGTCTCTACCATTCCAAGTGCTTCCATAGCCATGTTTCAATCCTTTCCAAGACCTTTTCTGCGATCTTGCTCTCAAATTTTATTTTTTATCAAATGCGTTGAGCTTCAGCATCTTCTCGGTGGAGGGCTCGGTGTTCGCAATGATATGCGAGCTGACCACGCCGCTGACCCCCTCTGCCGCTCTTGCTGCCGCCTCGACCGCTGCCTTTACATCCTCAACCGTTCCGCGGAACTTGATCGCCACGATCAGCGGTACGGGGAGCGCATCGGCATTGCCGGGCTTGTTTTTGTCCAGAGTCTCTACGGTGACGTTTGCCGCCTTACAGCCGGCATCCACGGCAACGAATGCCGCCGCCAATCCAAAGACCTCAATAATACCCGTTGCTTTTCCCATATGGATCACCCCGAGTATACATTACTGGTTGACAATGGCGATCTTCAGACCTTCCATCTTCAGGTTGGTCACGAGCGCCTCGTTGATCTGCTCCAGAGGATACTTATGGGTGATCAGCTTCTCCAAAGGAAGTCCGATTCCCTTCGCTCTCTTCAGGAAATCAAAGGTGGTTGCGTAGTCACGCAGGGTGTATACCCAAGAGCCGACCGTGGTGATCTCCTTCGAGCAGATATCGAAGTGGGGGTTGATGGTGGCATCGCCGCCGTTGATGAAGAAGCCAAGCTCGCAAAGTCCGCCGCCGTTGCGGATGAACTTATAGATGTTGGCATGTGCCACGGGAGATCCGGTGCACTGGAATGCGAAGTCGGCAAGGTAGCCGCCGAAGGCATCCTGTACCGCGCCGGTCAGCGCCTCGATTCCCTTGTGATCCTTAAAGTTGACCGTTGCGGAAGCGCCCATCATCTTGGCAAATTCCAATCTCTTTGCCTCACCGTCCACCGCAACCAGGTTCTCAATGCCCATGGTGCGAAGCACAGCGATACAGATCAGACCGATGGGACCGCATCCCTGTACCACCACGCGGGAGTTGAAGCGAAGAATGCCGGTGGTCTTGGCACGCTCTACGGCATGGATCAATACGGCGCAGGGCTCAATGAGGATTCGGCTGTCCAGATCCAGATCACTTACGTTGAAGATGGTGGATCCGCCACGAACCAGAATGTAGTCCGAGAACCAACCGTTCAGGTGCTTGTCGTCATCGGGCAGAAGTCCGTACACGTCCGCACCGCCCACGTTCTGCTTGTTCAGATCGAACATGGTAATATCGGGATTGTCCTTGAAGATCATACAGGTAACAACCTTATCGCCTACGGCGAGAGGCTTGCCCGCGCTGTCCTTCTTGACGTTCTTACCCATTTTTACGATCTCACCGGTGCCCTCGTGACCGAGAACAACGGGGATCAGAGAGAAGGGGTCTCTCTTGAATTCGTGCGCGTCGGTACCGCACACGCCGCATCCCTCTACCTTGACCAGCACGTCATCGTCGCCAAGCTCGGGGATGGGATATTCCTGAATCTCGAAGTGTTCCTTCTCGGTGAGCATTGCCACACGGCTCGTAGCGGGAACCGCGCCGCCTGCCGCCTTAGGGGCAGGAGCGGAAGAGGATCCCATGCTCTCGAGAACCTGTCGAACGATCTTCTCGATATCCGCAGATTTCATATCCATCTCGTTTGTCCTTCCTTCTTTGGAATATTATTTCATTTCGGTTTCAAAAAATCTTCTGCCGTACGCGGAAAGTGCCGCATCCTGCTCTTCACTACCGCCGCTGACCCCGAGACCGCCTACGATCTCTCCCTTCTCATTTCGAAGGGGATCGCCGCCGCCGAAGATCACGATCCGTCCGCCGTTGGTGAACTGGATCCCGTAAAGCGACGCACCCGGCTGTGCCAAGGGCTTGAGAGTCATGGTGGACATTTTCAATGCCACCACGGTATATGCCTTATTCACCGCCACGTCGTAGCTGGCGATGTAGGCATCGTCCATGGATTTCATGATCTTGGGGTGTCCGCTGCCGTCTGCCACGCAGACCACCGCCTTCACACCCATACGCTTTGCTTCCTCCATGACCGCGTCACAGAGGATCTCGGCTCTCGCAAGATTGACGGTCTTTCCCGAATCCTTACCCGATCGGACAGCAGAAATTGTTTTTTGAACGATTTCTCTGATTTCCGATTCGTTCATAGGGGCTTCTTACTTGCCGAGCTGCTCAAGAACCAGCTTGGTTACCATTGCGATGGTGTTCTCGTCCACCTTGCCGCTCTTGCAGCTACCGCCGCAACCGTGGCAGCTGGGCTTGCCCTCTTTTGCGTTGGGACAGATGTCTGCGGGGTGCTTACCCTTCATACCGAACTGACGGCGGATCTCGTACAGTCTCTCAACCTGCGCATCGGTCAGCTTCTTGGGTCCGCCAAGAACCTTTGCCTGATAGAGGAGCTGCGCGTAGAACTCTACGGACTCCATCTTGTGGTATGCGTTCAGAAGAGAGTCGGAGAAGGACAGAGCGCCGTGGTTTGCCAGAAGCACTGCATCATAGTGCTGCAGATACTTGGAAACCGCATCCGGAATTTCCTCGGTGGAGGGGGTACCGTACTCAGCAATCGGAACGCATCCCAGAGCGATAACAGCCTCGGGCATGATCGGCTCGGTCAGCGGGATTCCTGCGATTGCGAAGGAGGTTGCATACAGGGGATGTGCGTGAACAACCGATTTTACGTCGGGACGCTCACGGTAAACTCTCATGTGCATCTTGATCTCAGAGGAGGGCTTGAAGCCTGCGTTTGCCTGGATCACCTTTCCGTCTGCGTCAACCTTACAGATGTACTCGGGGGTCATGAAGCCCTTGGATACGCCCGTGGGGGTGCAGAGGAACTCGTTCTCACCGATCTTTACGGAAATGTTACCGTCGTTGTTGGCAACCATTCCTCTGTTGTAGATACGCTTACCGATCTCACAAATTTGTTTCTTGATTTCATACTCGTTTACCATGGTTTTGATCTCCTTTTTTTAGATATGTTTTTTTATTTTTTCAGTTTTATGTCAGCCCTGCTTACGCAGATAAGCCTTCAGTTTATCCACACCCTCTCCGGTGTGAGAGTTGATCGGGAAGATTTTTTCGCATCCCGATAGTTTCAGCCAGCGCTCCGCCCGCTCGGGAGACGCCTTGTCGATCTTTGTAACGATCCCGATGACCTCTCGGTTCACCATGCAGGTGATATTGGGAGGAAAAAGGGAGTAATCTTCGTCCGCCGCAATGAGCAGTGCCACGATCTCCGCCTCATAGGCATAGATGGCAAGTGCCGCACCAAGCCCATGCACCTCGGCATATTCGCCGGGGGAATCGATGAGCCAGTCACCGTACAGCATGTACTGCGTCTTTTCGTATCGGATCGTCTCGCCTTTGATCGCTTGGGTCAGAGTGGTTTTTCCCACGCCATGCCGTCCGACCAAAAGGGTCTTTTTCATGGTTTCTCTTGTCAGGTTTTCGTGATCTTGCATACCGTAAACCCAAGTGTTTCTTCCGCGTATTGCGTGACCGCCCGCAAGGAGGCATCCACCTCGGAGTAGGTTCCCGTCAGAATAACCGTTCCGCTGAACCGATCCACGAAGCCAAGCTGCGCGCCCGAGGATTTGATGGCAATATCACCTGCGATGATCGCCGTCTCCGCGGGGCTCAGAGTTAAGATCCCGATGGCGGATTTGGAATACTCCACCGCCGGATCCAGTCCCAGCTTCTTGTAAAGGATCTCGTCGGGATTGGCAATGATGTGCGCCAGAGTAATCTGCTTACCCGGAACCAGCTCCTGTATGATTCTTTGCTTTTCCACTTGCTACCTCCTTATCCGCCGATCTGGCCCCGAAGCCCTGCTCGGTTGACCACCGCCAACAGCCGCTCCATCTGCTCCCTTGGGGGAGGCTGGATGTGTGCCATGGTGTAGGTTCTGCCCAAACCTGCGTATTTGTCCGACCCGATCCTGTGATAGGGCAACAGATGCATCTCCTTCACCGTTCCGAGGGATTTGGCGAATGCCGCAATGGCACCGATCTCCTCTTCGGTATCGTTGACGGTGGGAATCACGGGCGTACGAATGATCAGCTCGTTGGCTTACCTTGCGATCTGCTTGGCATTTTCCAGAATCATGCCGTTGTCACGGGTGGTAAATTCCTTGTGCTTTTCCCCATTCATATGCTTGATGTCCATGAGGACCGTATCCACGTAAGGGAGAAGCCTTCGGATCACGCTCATTTCCGCGTATCCCGTGGTCTCGATGGCGGTGGAGATTCCCATATCCCTTGCGGCATGGAGTAATGCTTCGGAGAAGTCGGGCTGCCAGAGGCATTCGCCTCCCGAAAGCGTGAGCCCACCCGCACCCGATCGGCGGTAATACATCCGATCTCGGCGTACCTCCTCCAACACCTCTCTCACCGTCACGTCTCTTCCCACGGTCTTAGGGACACCGCCCGTGACCATGGTCTCGAATTTCCACTCCTGGGATTCGGGATTGCAGCACCACCTGCACCGAAGGGGGCATCCCTTCAGAAATACGATGGTACGGACCCCCGGCCCGTCGTGGATCGAGAAACGCTGGATGTTGAAGATCCTACCCTTCACATCGAGTAGATGTTCATTCATTCGTTCGTTTCCCTCCTTTCTCTCATCCGTCTGCCATCATCAGAAGCCTTGCTACTCGGTTCGGTTGATGATGTCTTCCTGCAGACTCTTGGAAAGGCTGGTAAACAGTGCGGAATATCCTGCCACACGGACCACCAAAGACTTGTACTTTTCGGGATGCTTCTGCGCATCGCGGAGAGTCTCACGGCTGACGACGTTGAACTGCATGTGGCTTCCCTTCTGATCGAAGTAGCCGCGCACCAGTGCCACGAAGCTTTCCAGTCCGCTCCGTCCCTCCAGCGCGGAAGGATGGAATTTCATATTGAACAGGGTTCCGTTGGAAGCAATATAATGGTCGAGTCTGGAGACCGAGTTGGCTGCTGCCGTGGGTCCCTTCAGATCCCGTCCCGCCGCAGGCGAAACGCCGTCGGCAATGGGGGTGTGCGCCAAGCGACCGTCGGGAGTCGCTCCCGTCTACGCGCCCAGCGGCACGTTGGCGGATACGGGATACAGTCCCGCTTGGAAGATTCCGCCGCGAGGGTTCTTATATCCCTCCATAGGTCTTGTGTAGGTATATGCCATCTCGCGGGCAAACGCGTCGATCTCATCGTCGTCATTTCCGAACTTTGCAAGATCGTTGATGTCCGCCAGAAGCTTTTCGTACTGCTTCTTTTCCTCCGCGCTTGCGCTGTTGGCACGCACGGTCAGATAAATGCTCTTGATGTCCTCCTCGGAAAGCTCCTTGCCCGAATCCGCAATGGCTCTCGCCACCTGCTCGGTCAGCTTTTCCGCCATGTGGGAATCCAGCTCCTTGCCAAAGTTTTGATCCAGTGCTTTCTTGAAGAAGGAAAGGGTGTATTTCTTTTCGTCAAAGACCAGCTTCTTGACCGCCCACATACCGTCGGTGACGTTGGCGATTCCGAAGCCCTGAGGACCTGTGAAGTTATAGATCGCTCCGCCCTCCTGCAGGCTCTTGCCCCGCTTGATGCAATCGTCCACCATGGAGGATTGGAAGGGCAAGGGGCAACGCTCGGCATGCGCCACGTCAATGGCGTTATCCGCATTGACCAAAAGCTCGATGAAGTAATTCATCTGCGTACGGTAGGCATCCGCAAATTCCTCGAAGGAGGTCATCTGCTCCACGGGAGCGGTCTTGGGGCCGATCTGCACATCTCCGTCCATGCCGCTTGAGAATACCATCTCCAAGGGGCGGCACATATTGAAGAACGCCGCATCGTGCCATCCGTCGGTCTTTGCCGCTTTCTGCGGCTCTACGCAACCGATGATGTTATAGTCTCTGGCATCCGCCAAGGTAAGTCCTCTGCTCTGCAGAGCGGGAATGATCACTTCATCATTATAATAAGCGGGGAATCCGATGCCCGTCCGAGTCAGCTCTGCCGCACGAATGAGAAATTCGTGGGGGCTTCCGTTCCACACACGCACCGAGAAGGAGGGCTGAGGAAGGAAGACATGCTCGGTGGCGGTCACCGCCATGAAGGACAGATCGTTGGTGGCATCCCGTCCGTTCTCATCCTGTCCGCCCGCAATCAGGTTTTGGAAGAGGCTGTAGCCCGCAAAGCCCTCTGCGGATGCGGCGTCACGGCACTTGTTCAGGTCGTTGAGCTTGACCCAAACGCAATCCATCAGCTCCTGCGCATCCTCGCGGGTCAGCTTGCCCGCATCCAGATCCCTTTTATAATAAGGATACATATACTGGTCAAACCGTCCGGGCGAAATGGAGTGTCCGCTGGATTCGATCTGCAGAAGCATCTGCACAAACCAGAAGGACTGGCATGCCTCGCGGAAGCTGTCGGCTCCGTTCTCGGGAACATGGCGGCAGGCTGCCGCAATATCCAGAAGCTCACGCTTTCTGCCGATGGACACCTCGGTCTTTGCCATGGACTCCGCCAAAGCCGCATACCGTCTCGCGTAATCGATTGCCGCCTGACAGCTCATGATCACCGCCCGAAGGAAGTGAGAGCGCTTCGCGTAATCCGCGTCTCCCGCGGAAAGTGCCGAGAGAGCATTCTCCGCTTCCTTGATGATGCCGCGGTATCCCACCGCCAGCACCTTTTTGTAGTCGGGAGTCAGGTGACCGATTCCGTTGTAGAAATAGTTACCGGGTGTAAAAATGTTGTGCGCCATGGCAAGCTTTGCTTCGTCCGACATATAGGAGGTCGCCAGCTCGCTGGTGGTTCTTCCCTTCCAGTATTTGTACACCTCGGAAAGAGTTGCCTTGGTGGCATCCGAAATGTAGAAGGGATCCGCCGAGCGATGCTCCACCGTGTCAAATTCCGCCTCCAGCCATTCAAAGGAATACTCGGGAAATACCTGACATCCTCTGGGCGCCTTGGTGGCAGAACCGACGATCAGCTCGTCGTCACGGATGACAATGGGAAGGTTCTCAAGAATATGCTTGAACGCCTTCGCACGTCTGGTAATGATGGGCTCTCCCTCGGTCTCCTTGTAGGATTCGGTCAGGAGTACCGCGCGATCCGCCTCGATCTCGGGCATCTTCGCGTAAAGAGCATCCACCAGCTTAGGGATTCTCGGAGACCTTGGCAACGGCTCCGTGTAAAATTTCATCATGTCTATCCCCTTTTCTTGTGATGTTTTGATCTGTGTTTTCTTTGTTTCAACATGCTTTTGGTTGGTTTTCGTTGGTTTTTTCGGGTTTTTCGCCTTTTTCCAAGGGTTTCCGAGGAACCGAGCCGAACCAATCTCAAGCACGCGCATTTTTCTACATACACTATACCATAAACCCTTGGGATTGTCAAGCATTTTTCTTGACTTTTTTCCGATTATTTGGTTTTTTGTGCAATTTGACCACCCACAATCCCACACAATCCCACATTTTCAGAGATCTACTCCAACAAAAAGCAACATGCTTTTTGGGGATTCAAGTGATGCAGACATCAAAAAAACAATTCGCCTTGCTTCATCTTCACTGTTGCCTTTTTTCGTCAATCATGATATAATAGAGGTAAGCAGTATGAGGAGGTATCGCCATGAACCGAACACCGATTTCTTTGAATCCTGAAGGGATTCCCGAGGAATTTCTCGCTCTTTTGCAGGGCACGAGGCTCTATGACAGCAGCTGCTCGCCGGAGGCTCGGGTGATCTATCTGGATCGGGACGGCGGATATTTTCTCAAGTCCGCACCCAAGGGCGCGCTTTCCCGCGAGGCGGATATGGGAAGATATTTCTTTCAAAAAGGGCTGGGGGCGGAAATTCTATCTTACCGCTCCGAGGATCGGGACTGGCTGCTTTCTCGCCGTGTCGCGGGAGAGGATTGCACCCATGAAAGCTATATAAGTGATCCCAAGCGGCTCTGCGATACCCTCGCTACCCTGCTCCGTTCTCTTCACGAGGAGTCCTCTGCGGATTGTCCCGTCCCCGATCACACCGCATGCTATCTGCGCACCGTCGAGCAGAATTACCGAGACGGAATGTTTGACCCATCCTATCTTCCCCCCAAGGACGCGCACCGCTGTGCGGACCTCATCATGAAGGAGATCGTCTCCATGAGCCATCTTTTGACCTCCGATACCCTTCTGCACGGAGACTACTGTCTGCCTAATATTGTATTGAAGGATTGGGCATTCAGCGGATTCATAGATCTGGGGAACGGTGGGGTCGGCGACCGCCACGTGGACCTGTTCTGGGGAGCATGGACGCTGAATTTCAATCTAAAAACCGATCGCTACCGTGAGCGCTTCTTCGACGCCTATGGACGGGACCGTGTGGATCCCGACCGAATCCGCTTGATCTCTTTGATCGAAGCATTCGGATAAAACCGTCTTTAAGTTTTGCAAAAGTTCTTGACAAGTGAATCAGAACGTGATATAATATCTCGGTACGGATGTTCGTACCGAGATATACTTCTCTATCGAGATGTGGCTCAGTTTGGTAGAGCGCTACGTTCGGGACGTAGAAGTCGCAAGTTCGAATCTTGTCATCTCGACCATAAAACAAGAAGCAGGGTAACCCCCTGCTTCTTGTTTTATGCCGAGTCGGCATTTTCGCCTTGGTTGCGTAGCAACGCAAGTTCGCATTCACCGTTTCTCTTGACACCCATCTTTTTTAGTGGTAAAATATAATTGTAAAACAATCAATTAGGAGACAAATATGAAAGAATACGGACACTTTTTAAATAAAACTTATGTCATCACCGATCGGGATACACCGAGACATTGGTACAACTATCTGTACAATGACGAATACGTAACCTTCACGTCTCAGGTGGGCTTCGGGCAAGGGTTTGCCCAGGACAGCATGGGACGAAGGATCAACACGGTCACCGACCGCGCCGTCTATCTGGCCGACGAAGAAACCTTCTGGCTCGCAAACGGTCTGCCCGTGGAGGATAACGTGGATTTTTACGCCTGTACCCACGGCATCGGATATACCGATATTGAGTTGGAACGGAACGGCATCCGTTCGGTCTGCCGTCTGTTTGTGCCCAATGAGGGAAAGCGGGAGATTCTGTCGGTAACGCTGACCAACAAAAGCGAAAAGCCCCGCACGCTCCGTGTGATTCCCTATTGCGCCACCGCCATCGACTGCAACTACAAACCGCAGGGCTATGAGACCAACCGTGGCGGATTCGACGCCAAAAGCAACAGCGTATTCGGTGAGGGATGGTCGGATTTCGGAGACGGAAATTCCCGCATTCATTATGCATACATCACGTCAAGCGAGACCGCAAGTGGATTTGACGCGCGAAGCAATGCGTTTATCGGAACCTACGGAACGAAGATCACCCCCAAGGCTTTGGTTCGAAACGGCGGGTGCACAAACTCCGATTGTATCGCCGAAAAAATCTGTCTCGCTCTGCAAAACACGGTGGTCTTGGAAAGCGGAGAAACGCACGTGCTGTATTACGCCATCGGCACCGAGCAATCAACGGAAGAGATCCCCCGTCTTTGCGGTGAAGACGTGGAGCGTCAGTTTGCGAAAATGGCACAAAAATATGAGGCGATCTGCGGCAAAGTCGAGATCGAAACCCCTTGGAGCGATCTGAACGCTCTGTTTAACGACTGGCTGAAATACCAAACCAATCTGGGCTCCCGTTGGGCAAGAGTCAGACACAACGGCTTCCGTGATCTGACCAGTGACACCGAATGCCTCAGCTGCATCGACGGCCCCCTTTCCGCCGAACGCTTTTGCCGCATCCTCGGCTATCAGTATTCCAACGGCTATGCACCCAGAACCTTTTTGGACGGTAGCATTCAGGACAAAAACTTTTCCGATAACACCGTATGGCTTGTGTTTGCCGCATACGCCATCACCATGGAGCTGGGCGACAAGGAATTTCTCAACCGTACCGCCCGCTTCAACGACGGCACAGAGGCATCGGTTTACGAGCATATCAAGCGATCTTTGGAATTCCTTTGGAATTTCACGGGTCACCACGGACTGATCCGCATTTGGGGCGGTGACTGGAATGACTGCATGAATATGGCGGGCAAGAACGGAAAAGGTGTCAGCATATGGCTCTCGATCGCCTTTGTCCGCGCCGCCAAGATGCTCGCAAAAATGGCAAAGCTTCTCGGATATGCCGAGGACGAGACGATGTTTTCCGACCGCGCCTCCGTCATGGAGCAACGGATCCGGGAATTCGGTTGGGACGGTGACCGTTACATTTACGCCATTTCCGACAACGGCACTCCCATCGGCGCATCGGAAAACGAAGAGGGATCTATGTTCGCTCTGCCTCAGCTTTGGAGCGTATTTGCCGAGCTTGACAGCGAACGGAGCAAGACCGCCATGGATACATTGGAGCGTGAATTAAACACCGATCTGGGACTCTTGGTCAGCGCTCCCCCCTACACCAAATTCACCCCCCACGTCGGCGCCATTTCCAAAAAATTTCCCGGACTTCACGAAAACGGCGGAGCTTATCTCCATGCCGCGGTATGGAAACTGGCGGTTGACAGTCTGCTCGGCCGAAACGAAAAGATCGAAGAAGGACTTCATAAGATCCTTCCCTCTCACCACGAGTATTACGAGACCTGCGGCGAGCCTTA
>JAFVRI010000163.1 GCA_017504335.1 Clostridia bacterium | reverse complement strand
TGCAGGAAAACGGATGCCGCTGGCTCTATCCCGGTATTGACGGCGAATTCATCCCCATGCAGGATATCGTTGCCACCAAATACCATAAGATGGCAGACTGCCGATTCCGCGGACAGTGCAACGAGGGTGCTGAGTTCCAGCCCAACATGATGGAGACCATCGACTTCACCCCCAAGATCGGCCTGAACGTCTATATGCTGGAATTCTCCAATCCGGATTACTACAGCCATTATTATGACCACAAATATAACCCCACCCGTGAGCCGGAGCCTGTAACCCCCGAGACCAGACTGCAGTGGAAGCGGCAATGCGAGGCAGAAATCGCCAAGCGCGGTCTCCAGTTCCACGACATGGGTCACGGCTGGACGATCGAGCCCTTCGGCATCGAGCCGGTAAATGATCCCACGATCCCCGAGGACGCCGTGCAGTATCTTGCGCTCTGCCATGGCAAGAGGGGCTTGTTCAAGGGTCTGCATCCCTACAATACCAATTTCTGTATGTCCAACCCCGAGGCAAGACGGATCGTGGTCAATCACATCGTCAACTACGCAAAGAATCACACCAACGTGGACTTTTTGCACGTTTGGCTGGCAGATTGCTGGAATAACCACTGTGAATGCGAGGAGTGTCAGAAGAAGACTCCCTCGGATTGGTACGTGATCCTGATGAACGAGCTGGATGCGGAGCTGGATGCAAGAGGGATGGACACCCGCATCGTGTTCATCTGCTACGTGGATACCTCCTGGCCGCCTCAGACCGAGACGATCAATCATCCCCGTCGGTTTACGCTGTTGGTAGCCCCCATCTCTCGGGACTACACCAAAGCCGTAAGTGAGGATGCCTCGGGTGCCACCTATCCTCCTTACGAACGCAACAAGATCGAGCTTCTTCCCGAGGTCGATCAGTACGTCAAGGCAGGACAGGAATGGCAAAAGAAGTGCGGTGTCGAGGCGATGCTGTACGAATACCATTTCTATGTCAACCAGTATCAGGATCCGGGTACGCTGAACTTCTCCCGCGTGGTTTACGATGACATCCGCAATTACCGCAAAAACGGCCTGAACGGTCTGATCAACGACTGCTCTCAGCGCTCCTTCTGGCCCAACGGCTTTGCCTTCTACATCTACGGACAGCTCCAGTTTGATACCTCTCTCTCCTATGAGGAGCTGATGGAGGACTACTTCAGCCATGCCTACGGAGAGGATTGGAAAGAGGTTCTTGCCATCTTCGAGAAGCTGGAGGCGGCAATGGATACCAGATATATTGCCCGTAAAAAATATGTTGACCTGAAATACGGCAAGAATTTCAATCCCGCTATGGTAGAAGGCTTCCGAAAGGTTCCCGGGATCGTTGCCGATGCCAAGCCCTTCCTGGATGCCCACAAAAACCATCCCAAGCGGGTTCAGTCCGTCTCGTATAAGCTCCTTCGCTATTATATGGAGTATTGCGAGGGCCTTGCAAAATGCTTTGCGCTCAAGTGTCTGGGTGCCGACGTAGAGGCGTTGGAGGCATATCGGAAATTCCTGGCGGACACCGGAAAATATGAGGTCGAGATCGAGACCTATTACGATCATTATATGGCAAATCACTATTTCGGCCACCGCGTCTTTGAGCGCTTCGAGAATCTGATCGGCATCGGGGACTCCTACGCCGTTCAATAAAAAAATCGGACACATCATTTTGGTTTTTTCCAAGTGATGTGTCCTTTTTATTGACAAAAGAGATCGGTTAAGTCAATTTCTGAATTTGTACGATAGGGAAACGAAGCAGATCCGAAAAATGTACCTTACCCGAATCGGAACCGACCTTCCGTATCTCTCTCATGAGAGCTATCCCCATCACTACTATGATCCGGTTGCCGAGCAAAGAGGAGAGGACATTCTATTGCGGGGGGATCTTCCCAAGGGCATCATGGCAGAGGTGAGTGCCCGCATGCATTGGCTTGATGGCTTTGATGGGTTGATTCAGGTCAATTTGAATGATCGACATGACAGTTCTCCTTTTTGGAAATTCATGATGGTTGTATTGTAACATACCTACAACGGGAAGTCCACTCTTTTTGAGATTTTACGGTCAATCCGTTTCTTGATCGACCTCGGTTGGTCAGCACGTAATTTTGCGGAGTCGTGTGAAATCTCAACGTGAAAACAGTTCGAAAATAGGTATCGGAGATGTCGCACAGACGATGCAGTTTGTGTTCACACAGGCAAGGCGTGATCGGATCATTCTTGAGGCGGTATTGAATCATGACAAATCGTTTTCTGCAACGAATTATTGACAAAACCTTGACAATCCCAAAAGAATCGTATATAATGAAGCAAACAACGAGATAGGGAGGAAAATATGAAAACACTTTCCGTTGATTTTGCACGTACGGTGGGCAGGATCAAGCCCATGCACGGCGTAGGGCACGCCCCCTTTTTGGGGATGAAATATTTTGATCCCATGGATCATTTGGTACGGGCGGGGATTCCCTTTGTCCGACTTCACGACATGGGGCTTACCCAGCTGGTTGGCCCTCACCTGGTAGACGTGCCGAATATTTTTCCGGATTTTGATGCGGATGAACATGATCCCGATTCCTACGATTTTGCCTTTACCGACCGCTTGATTGCGGCATTGGCAGAAAGAGGGCTCAATCTTGTGTATCGCCTTGGAGTGAGCATTGAGAATTATCAGGATATTCGCGCGTATCGGATCCATCCCCCCAAGGATTTCCCGAAATGGGCAAGGATCTGCGAGCATATCGTTCGCCATTACAACGAAGGATGGGCGGACGGCTTTCACTATGGGATCCGCTATTGGGAGATCTGGAATGAGCCCGAAAATGCCATGGTGGGCAAAAATCAGATGTGGACGGGAACTGCCGAGCAGTTTTACGAGCTGTACGCCACCACCGCTTCTCACTTGAAAGCTTGCTTTGGAGATTCCGTCATGGTGGGCGGATATGCCGCGTCGGGGCTTTACGGCGCGCTGGGATATCCCGAGCGGTTCGGATGGCGCGGAGAGCCGATTGCGGACCGTCGCTATCAGCACGAAAGGGAGATCATGCGGATCGAATTTTTGCAAGGCTTTCTTTCCTATATAAAGGAGAGAAAGGCTCCTTTGGATTTCTTTTCCTGGCATAGCTACGTGGACGTGGAGGAAACGGCAGAGATGGCGGAGTATCTTCGCGCGCTTATGGAGCGATACGGCTACGGTGAGGTGGAGACCCATCTGAATGAGTGGAACAATTCTCCGAGATACGGAATCAAACGGGGAACGTCTGCGGCAGAAGCCAAAGCCGCCGCCATGCTGTTGCGGATGCAGGACAGCCCTACCGACGTGCTTTGCTATTATCAAGCGGGCGTGATTGCCATCGGCTATGACGGTATGTTTGACCCCGTCACGTTTCAGCCCTATCCCCTTTACGATTCCTTCCTTGCCTTTGACGAGCTGTACCGTATGGGTGAGCAATGCGAGGTGAAGGGAACCGAAAAGGGATTTTATGCGGTTGCCGCCAAGGGAGAGGCGAGCCTCGGACTTATGTGCGTCAACGTCACGGGAGAGGCGCAGACGGTAAAGACCAATCTTACGGGGGATTTCTCGGTCTGGCTTTTGGATGCCGAGCATCGCTACGTCAAGACCGATCTTAACCCATCGGAATTTTCCCTTGCCAACGATCAGGTGGCGATGGTGAAAAATTGAATCAACGAAAAACGGACATATCCGAAGATGTGTCCGTTTTTTGTATCACGAAACCCTCGCCGTTATGGATCAAAAGAACAATATTGTTTTTCTGTTGTTAATAAATCTTGCAATTTCTTTCCGAATCATGTATAATAAAGGAAAGAAACAGATGGAGGAACAGGCTATGGCAATGATCGTTTTGACCGGTATGCCCGCTACGGGCAAATCCACGATCTCGGCGGCTTTGGCAAAGGCGTTCGGATACCCCGTGGTGGAGAAGGATGCCATCAAGGAGCAGCTCTTTGATACCCTCGGGTTTACCTGCTATGCCGAAAAGCGGGCGCTGGATCACGCCGCCAACGCGGTGGTCATCCACGTGGTGGAGCGGATCCTTAAGACGGGCGGTTCCGTCATCGTCGACAATAATTTTGATACCGAAAGCGGCAAAAAATTTGCTGCCCTTTTGGAAGAATACGCACCTGCCTCTGCTTGCGTGTTCTTCTACGGGGATGCGGAGGTGTTGCGCGCCCGCTACAATGCCAGAGACAACGCCCACGCAAGGCATCTGGGGCACCTGCTTCAGGAGCATTATCCCCCTCATCCCGAGGACAGTCTCTATCATGAGATGACACGGGAGGAATTTCACGAGAAATTTATGAAGCGGGGCATGGATTCCTTCGTATGTCCCGGAGAGCGGCTGGAGATCGACACCACCGATTTTTCGAAGGTGGATCCCGCTGCCATTGTGGCGTGGGTCAAAAACGTGTTGGATTGAGAAAGGAGCACCCAATGAAGCAGTATGAATTCCATTATGACATTGCCGTCATCGGCGGAGGCCCTGCGGGCTTGGCGACGGCGATCACCGCCGCAAGAGAGGGAAAGCGGGTGCTTTTGGCAGACCGAAACGGATTCCTTGGGGGGAATCTGACCATCGGGCTTCCCATTCTCGGCTTTTTGGATGAGCATGGCAAGCGTTGCGTGGCGGGCTTTGCACAGGAGCTGGTGGATCGTCTTTGCGAGCGGGATGCCTGCTACGGCATCCGCGAATGCCCCAAGCACAATTCGGTTGCCAACGTGGATGCCGAGGCGGTCAAGATCTTGGCGTTTGAGATGTGCCGTGAGGCAGGGGTAGAGGTGCTTCTGCATGTGGAGGCGATCGATGCCGCGGTGGAGAATGGCAGACTTTCCTCGGTAACCCTGTACGGAAAATGCAATCGCGTGACGGTTTTTGCCGATATTTTCGTGGACTGCACGGGAGACGGTGACGTGGCTTGCCTTGCGGGCTGTACCTATGAAAAGGGAAGAGGCGAGGAAGAGGAGCTGATGCCCCCTACGGTCATGTGTACCATTGAGAACGTAAACGATCGGGCACTGCTGGATTACGTGGAAGCGCATCCCGAGGAAATGAAGCCCATGAGCGCCACCATTGAAACCAAGCCCGGCTATGATGCGGCTTATTTCAAGGCGGATCCCAACTACGTGTTCGTGGGCATGACCCAGCTTTGGGCAAGGCTGAAGGCGGAGGGCATTTGCCCCGTAGATCGCGGAAATATCATTCTCATCAACGGCTTGCACAAGGGGCAGATGTACGTCAACACCACCCGTCTTCTGAATGTGGACGGAACCGACGTGCTCGATCTGACCCGTGGTGAGATGGAGGGGCATATGCAGCTGCGGAAGCTCATTGAAACCTTCCGCAAATTCGTTCCCGGCTTTGAGAACTGCTACATTTCTTCCATTGCGCCGAGCATCGGCATTCGGGAAACCAGACGCTTTAAGGGGCTCAAATGCGTGCATCTGGAAGAAGCATTGGACGGAAAGATCCCCGAGGATAGCATTTGTCTGTCGGGCTATACCATTGATATTCATTACAACAATTCTAAGGGAACCCTCTTCAAGAAGCTGGAGCGAGCCTTCGGTATTCCTTACGGATGCCTGGTCAGCGCGGAATGCGAAAATCTTTTGCTTGCGGGACGGAACATCAGCGTGGACGACCACGTGGTGGGATCGACCCGTGTCATGGCATGCTGTATGGCAATGGGACAGGCGGCGGGGCTTGCCGCTTCGATGGCACTGGACGCAAAGAAGGCTCCTGCCGACGTGGACGTGCAGGTACTTCGCCAAAAACTGTTGGCAGGGAATGCGATCCTGTCCTACGAGGAATAATCGCTTTTAAATCAAAAACACCGACAGACGGACGGTCTGTCGGTGTTGTTTTTTTATTGCGTTTTAAGAAATTACCGTTGCGCAGTAATTGCTGAAGCTCCGGGTGGTCACACCCGATACAGCGGTAGTCGGTCCCTCCGCGTTCTACATGGTTTGAGTGTGATCACAAACCAGCTTGACCAGGGCTCCGTCCTCATAAGATCAATTGGTTTTTGCGGTGACTTCATATGCCACAAGCTCCCAGCCCATGGACGTTCCGCGAGCAATTTCCGCTACGTTAAAGTGAGAGAAAAGCTCCGCCTGTCGGTCGGGATTGGCAAAGGGGAATTGAATATAGATGCAACGCAGGTTGGGATTTGCCACGTAAGCGCCAAGATTTTGTGCCGAGGAGACACCCTTGTAGTTCAACTCCTGCTCCGGATCCATATCCAGATACCGCTCGTTTTTCACGGGGTCCCACGTAATATACCGCTTGGCGGGCATGTGTTTGTAGCCGTAGCCGAAAATCAGATATTCCGAATAAACATAGCCGCCGATGGTGGGCTCCCTGTACTCATCGGAGAAGGTCAGAACCGTACTGCCCTGCTTATAATCGATCTTCGAAAGAAGATCATCCATGGCATCGTCAAAATACATGATCTCACGGTTGTACTGAGCGGCAACCGTAACAGGGCGGGAGGTATCGGATCTTGCCAGGAGTCTGTTATCCGTATAAACAATGGCGCCGCATGCACCTTTTTCAACCTTATTGTAGAACAGATGCATGAAGGGGTCAATGGTCACATAGCTTTGAACGAGGAAGAGAACGGCAATTCCACCGCAGAGAACCGATTGGAACAGATCCTTTTTCAGAAGTCGGTCCAATGCTTCGGGGAGCAGAAGAAGCAGAAGAACAACGGTTGCTGTTGCGTACCGTACATGGTTGTAGGTGACGAACAGGAGCATGGGAATAAAGGAAGCGAGCAGACCCACAAGCACGCTGACGGCATAATGGGCACGAGCCTCACTGTATTCGGTGCGTTGCTTCATGACCAATCGACGAACGAGTGCCACGATCAGCGCTACGGCAAAGACCGCAAGGACGACCCAGGTCAGATTGGTAAAGGCAAAGGATTTCAAACGGTCCATGATATACACGGGATTCAGTGCAAAGCCGTTAAAGGCAGCACCGTCAACCGTTTCGATGGTGGCGCTGTTGCTGGCGATCCAGTTATTGAGCATCACCTCTCCCAGCCAGAAGAGACCGAAGCCGAGAATCGGAAGGGCCAAGTGAAGCTCAAGCTTTGAGAAGAACGGCTTGGATTTGGTTTCCTTGCGAAGGAAGTTGGTAACAAAGCGGGCAAGGATAATCATTGCCAGAAGCAGTGCGCCTGTTTCCTTGCTGAAGCAGATCATCAAAGCCGCCGCAACCTGCAGAATAGGCAGACGTTCTGCCTGACCCCAGAAATAGAGGATCAAGCCAAAGGCAAGAAAATAGTCAAGGCTGATGGACCAAACCAATCCGAAGAGGTAGGGGGAGAGGGCGACCAGCGCTGTCATAAGTCCGCGGGTAACCGAGGACCAATGGGGATACGCGATCGTAAGAATTCTCCAAAAGGCAAATGCCATGGTAAGAAGCACCAGAAGGTTGATCAGGTAGAGAGACAGCGCGGGGTTATTCAGAATCCCGTTGACCACCAGGAAGATGATGGAGCAGCCGTATGCCGCATGGTTGGCGGGACGAAGATGCACATACTTGGTCAGATCGGGGTAGCTCGCGTTGGGGAAGTAGTAGAAATAATCGTAGCTGTCCCAGCGGAACCATGCGTCGAAGATCTCAAGGTTCAGAAGAATCAGGATCACCGAGAGGATGGCGATGGGAAGATACGAGCGAAGGGAGAATTTCGAATCGGAGGGGGGAAGTGCGGGAAGGATCACCCTTCTCAGATAAAAGACCTTCATGGCTGCCATAAGCAGAAGTCCGACCGATGCGCAGAGAAGCACGACGGAGAATCCGAGAAGCGGGATCTTGAAGAATCGGATTGCGGAGCAGGAGAGGGAAAGGGCAAGGATCACATCTGCCGCGATGGAAAGCTTTTCGGCAGTGGCATCGGGACGGGAAAATTCAAATTTTCCCTTGAAGCAGACATAGTGTCCGCCAAGCACCAGAAGCGTAGAGAGAACCATTGCGGTTCCCAAGCACCACCAGGTTTCCATCAAAGCGCCAAGCATCAGCCCCCAGAACGCAAACAGCAAAGCAAGGGACAGTGGCATTTGAAAAGAAAGCACCTTGGCAAATTTATGATAATTCATAGAACCCCTCCAAAAAATATACGCGGAGCCTCCGCAGGTGATACGATTCAATGGATAACTACATATATCCTATTTTATTATAGCACACCCAAACCTTCTTGTCAACCGAAAAGAAAGAAAAAAGAGAGGGAAAAAGAGGGAAAATCGGAAAGGAAAGTGGGCATTTTCGCTCAGAAAAAATCCGTCGGTGAAGAGAGCCGGGGCTCCCTGCCGACGGATGTTTTCTTTTTAAGAACGGACTTTCGTCCGTTTTTTCGATGCCAGCACACGCAGGCGGATGTTTTTGGGCACCCAATGACCCGAAAAATAAATGATCAGAACGTAGACCGCTTCACATGCCCAGCCCGATACGGTTCCCGCGAAGAGACCGTAAATGCCGAACAGCGGTGTAAAAATATAGGAAACGAGAACCTGTGCCGCCGTACAGACCGATGCGGCAATGATCAGGTGCTTGTTTGCCTTGATGCCGCGGAATACCGAATGGAAAATGCCGCAGACCATGTTGCACACAATGAAGGGAAGGAATACACGGATATAGAGCTTGGCGTAGTCCCAGGTCTCGGGATCGGCCGTTCTGTCGATAAACATGCCGCAGACCGTATCGGGGAAGAGCCACATGAGAAGGAGAATGGGCAAAAAGAAGAAGCAGCCCTGCACGAAGGCGACGCCCACCGCTTTGCGGATATTTTCGTATTTTCTGGCACCCACGCATTGGGCGATATAGTTGGAGGAGGTTCGTGCGGAGGCATAATAGATATTGGTGCAGATCCCCGCGATCTGGGAGGTAATGGACACGGATGCCATGACCGCATAGCCAAGTCCGTTTCGGACGGGAGCCATCAGAAGAATGCCCAGGTACATGGACATTTGTTGGATCATATTGGGAATGCTGTAAGGAAGCAGGGCGGTAAAGTACCGTTTGTGCGGAAAGACACGGAGTTTATGGACGCCCATGTTCTTAAAGTAGAAATGAAAACGGACCGCATAGAGCAGGACTACCGTCAGGTAGGCGAGAATGTTGGACACACCGATCCCCAAAACGCCGAAGTCAAAGATTCCGACCGCCAGGAAATTTCCGCCGATGGTCAGAGAGGAGCAAAGCACCGACATATAGAGAGGAAATCGGGTCTCGCCGATGGCGTTGGATGCCATGACAAAAAAGTGGTTCAACATGGCAAGCACCAGGTGGATGCACATGAGATAGTAGTAAGAAAGGGAATCGTCACGGATGGAATCCTCGATCTTTAAAAAGGCAAAGACGGGTCTCCACAGAAAGACCGAAATCTCACCGATCAAAAGAGAAGCGGCAATGACCAGATAAAAGGTGGACATCATAATCTTTTTCAGACGCTCATATTCCTTGGCACCGAACAGATTTCCCACGTAGACCGCCATTCCGTAGGCGAATCCGAAGAAAACCGAGTAAATGATCTGAAAATATGCCGAGGAGGCAGAGGTAGCGGCAATGCCCTTTGCTCCCAAAAAGAGCCCCGCAATGGAGGTGTTGATGACCCCGAAGGCGGAGGAAAGGACAGAGGAGATAATGATGGGAATGGAGAAGATCAAAAAGTTTTTATGGATACTGCCTTGTGTTAGATCACGCATGAAAAAGCTACCTCCGATGTTTGTTCACGGTCATTATAGCACAATCGAAATTTTTGTCAATAGATCGGGGAGAAAATTATTTTTTTCTCGAACATTCGGATGAGTCATCGCCGAACAATCGTCTACCGATTTCTTCCTGTTTGCGCTCCGCTCAGGATGGCACACGTTTGTTTGTTTGCGTGGTTTTCGTTTGTTTTCACTCTCGCCGAACCCATTCGTCCATCGGAATTTGCAAAGGCAGTCAATGATCATTTTTTGTCGGCAGATTCTTTTTGTACAACCGATAAAAATTGCTGTAATTTTCGTACCCGATCCGAAGGGCCGCTTCAGTACGGGGAACCCCCTCACCGATGAGCTTGTCCGCATAGGCAAGCTTTTTTTAAAGAATGTATTGCTTGGGGGAGATCTTCATTTTTTCCTCAAACAGATGGCAGAAGGAGGACTTGGAGCGGGACGTCAGCCGTGCCAGATCGCAAAGCAGGATCCGTTCGCAGAGATGGCGATCAATATAGGAGAGGGTCTTTTCCAAAAATTCATCGGTAGCAAGGAGGGTCTGCTCCGTTGTCTTTTTGAGCGCATCATAAAAGATTTCGGTCATGAGCGCTTCCGCCAAGGGAATATAAAGGGTGTGATGTTCGCTTTGACAGATCGCGCGGAGCGATTCGATGTGGGGAGAAAAAAACACGGTGGGGATGGGATGGCTCACCAGCGTATCCATCAAAACCTCGGGAATGGCGACGGGATCGAAAAGAACGATGACCCGTCGGTTGTTCATCCGTTGATTGGCGGTGATGGTGTGATAATAGAGAGAGGGAACCATGATGACCTGTCCCTCGGTCAGCCGATGAGACGTACCCTCCAGCATGACGTTCACGTCTCCCTCCAAAACACCGATCAGCTCAAAACGAGGGTGGCAATGGCTTTCCCAAAGGACAGAATCGTCAATTTGGCTTTCCTTATATTCAAATTGAAAAAGATCCGTGTGAAAACGGTGAAGCATAAAATCACCTCCTTTTCCTTTAGTATAACCCACCTTTGCAAGAAAAGCAATATATTTTTGCAAATTTTGCTATTTTCATTGCTTTTATTGTGTGATATAATGAAGACATAACAGGAAAGGATGGTAGATATGATACACGAATGCTTTGAGATCAACGGACAAAAATTTACAAACCGAGTGGTGTTGCAGCCCATGGAGGGATGCGATTGCAATGAAGACGGCAGCCCCTCCGAGCTGACGGTGAAAAAATATGTGAGCGCCGCCAAAAGCGGAGCGGGCATGATCTGGATGGAAGCCACCGCCGTTTGCCCCGAAGGGAGAACCAATCGGCGGCAGATGATGCTGACCCGAGAAAATCTTCCGATCTTTCGGGAGCTTGTAGGAGAGCTGCGTAGGATCGCAAAAGAGGAATGCGGAAATGAGCCCGTGCTGATTCTTCAGCTGACCCATTCGGGCAGACAGAGTATTTCGCCCATGATCGCTTATCGCCATCCCATTTACGAGGAACGCCGTCCCGTGACCGATGCGAACATCGTCACCGACGAATATCTGGATACGCTTCCTCAAAAATATGCCGAATCGGCTCTTTTGGCAGTGGAAGCGGGCTTTGACGGGGTGGACGTAAAATCCTGCCACGGATACCTCTTCCAAGAGCTTTTGTCCGCATTTACCCGAGAGGGACGGTACGGCGGCAGCTTTGAAAACCGCACAAGGCTGTATCTGGATTGTTTCCGTGCTGTGCGGGATGCGATCCCTCGGCATATATTGCTGACCACCCGGTGGAGCGTATCGGATATGGTACCGAAGCCCTATGGCTTTGGAACCACCGAAGAAAATGAATTGGATCTGACCGAGCCCGATCGATTGCTTGACCTGCTGGTCGCCGAGGGCTTGCAGATGCTCAACGTGACCGTGGGCAACCCCTATTACAATCCCCACGTGAACCGTCCCTACCGCAAGGGTGGCTATGAAGCGCCTGAGGCTCCCTCGGCGGGACTTGCCCGTTTTGAGGTTATTGAACGCCACTTAAAGGAGCGGCATCCGTCTCTGCCCGTGGTTGGCTCGGGGCTTTCCTACTATCGGCAGGATCTGATGGAGCAAGCCGAACGGCAGCTTGCCGAGGGAATCTGTGATTTCGTTGGCTTTGGCAGAATGTGGCTTGCCTACCCTGAATTTTATAAGGACTTCCGCGAGGGTCGCTTTGAGACCAAAAAATGCTGTCTTGCTTGCTCCAAGTGTACCGCGCTCATGCGTGCGGGACAGGTTTCGGGCTGCGCGGTATTCAACGAATATTACAGAAATCTCTATAAAACAATTTTGCTGTGATAGGAGGAAGCTTATGTTTCGACAGTTTTTAGAAACACACGATCTGGCTCGGTTCACTTTTCGCTCCGATTTGTTTCCCACCTTGGACGACCGCGATTTTTGGGAGAACTTCCAAAACGAGACGTGCGTTTCCTTGGCGGAGGAGGAGCTGGACTACGGATGGCCCATCATCAAGGCGACGGATTTTATGGAATTCAAGAAAAGCGGAAACCGTAAGATCATGGAAAATCCGCATTTTGACCGACGCAGTCACTTGGTTCTGTTTGTTCTTGCCGAACTGAAGGAAAACGAGGGTCGCTTTCTGCCCCAGATTGTCAACGGACTGTTTGCAATCTGTGAGGAAAGCTACTGGGGGTTGTCTGCCCATTTCCTGAATCATAAGTTTGAAAGACCCAATATTCCAACACCCGCGGAGCCCTATATCGATCTGTATGCCGCAGAAACGGCAGAGCAGCTTTCCATGACCGTTACCCTTCTCAAACAGCCGCTTCTCGGCTTCTGCCCCGAGATCGTGAAGCGGGTGGAATACGAGCTGAACAAACGGATCAAGGAGCCCTACGAGAACCGATTCGATTTTGGGTGGATGGGGCATCAGGGAAAGAGGGTCAACAATTGGAATCCTTGGATTCTGTCGAATGTGCTGACCGTATTTCTTCTTTGTGAGCGAGAGGAGCGACGGAAGGAACGGGCGGTTCGCAAAATTCTTTGGGAGGCTCAAAATTATTATGATGCCATTCCCGATGACGGCGGATGCGACGAAGGCCCCCACTATTGGAATCGGGCGGGAGCGTCTCTCTTCGAGTTGGTCTATCAGCTCAAGATCGCAACGGATGGGGCACTGGATCTTTTCGCCGATGAAAAGCTCGGTCGCATGGCATCCTATATGCAAAAGGCACACCTTGCCGCGGATTACTTCGTCAACGTAGCGGATGCGCATGCCGTGGGGATCGGCACGAACATGCCCATGCTCTTTGGCTTTGCGAGGGAGACGCAAAACAAGGAGCTGATGAATTTCAGCGTTGCCGTTTATCGGGAACGAGCCGATCTGCGCGATCCTCTTGATTATAAGATCCTCACCCTGCGCAGATTGATCCTGAACGAGCAGTTTATTCGTCAAATGAGTGAGTGGCAGGTATCCTATCCTCTTCACGGTATTCTTGAGAATCTTCCGAATATGGAGCTGGCAACCCTTCGGCGGGGCGACATGATCCTATCGGTCAAGGGTGGCTTCAATGAGGAGAATCACAACCACAATGACGTGGGAAGTTTTGTTCTGTACGAAAACATCGATCCCATCCTGATTGACGTGGGGATCGGAACCTATACGAAGGATACCTTCTCCGCTGCTACACGCTACAAAAATATTCCGTGGACCCGAGGCTCTTATCATAACATACCCTTGATCAACGGAGCCGAGCAGGTCAACGGAAAACAGTACCGCGCGGACCGTTTCGAGGCAACGGAAGAAGAAATTTTCGTTTCTTGCGCGGGGGCGTACCCGACAGAAGCCCAAATCAACGGGTTGACTCGGTCCTTCTCTCTGTCCGAAAAAGGTCTGACTGTGACCGATCGGTTTGAGTTCGCAAAGGCAGATCGCCAATCGGTCTGCGAGGTTTTCATGACAGTCCTTCCCGTACGGATCGAACAAGGAGAAGCCATTCTCGGAGAACGCTATCGCATGGTTCCTTCCAAGGGTGTTCTGCGGTATGAGCAGATCTGCTTCGGGGATCCCTCTCTTACGTCCGATTGGAATGCCGAGTTTGTCACGAGAATTCTCTTGGAGTGTGAACATGAACAAGAAATTTGTATAAAGGTGGAACTGATATGAAAATTGCGATTGTAACCGGAGTTGCGGGCGGAATCGGAAAAGCGTCCGCTCTGGCGCTGGCGAAAAAAGGATATACCATCGTGGGAATGGGAAGGAGCGCCACCCCCGATCTGACCGATTTCAAGGGGGTCGATATGACCTACGTTTCGGGAGACGTTTCTTCTGCCGAGGATCGAAAAAAGCTGGTGGACACCGCGCTCTTTCTCGGAGAGATCCATGCCCTCATCAACGTGGCGGGAGTGGCTCCGAAGGTGAGAAACGATCTGTTGGACATGACCGAGGAAAGCTATGACTACGTCATGGGGATCAATACGAAGGGAACGCTGTTCTTGACCCAGCTTGTCGCAAACGAAATGGTGAAGCAGGGGAAGGGCGGTGCCATCGTCAATATTTCATCCTGCTCGGAGTATACCAGCTCTACGAACCGAGGGGAATATTGCATCTCCAAGGCGGGCGTTGGGATGATCACCAAGCTCTTTGCCGACCGATTGGCAGGCGACGGGATCACGGTCAACGAGATCTGC